>DRHD01000219.1 GCA_011049795.1 Porticoccus sp. | reverse complement strand
GGGTGGTATCAAAACAGGTCCGTTATTTTTCCTGATTAGGGCGGTAATTTAATACTGGTGGTAATTAAACGGGCGTCATTGTAGAGGAAATGAGATGGCTGGTGATGCAGGTTACAGTACTGAAATCCTTTTCCTGTAACACAACGTGTACCTGGGGGTGTTTGAGCTAACTAATTATTTTTGTCGGATTCAGACGCGTTCTGTATTCGCAACAAAGGTGAAGAAACGGCTAAGTTGCTCTGGTCCAAGAGTGACAGGGTGCGGGTTATCTTGGAACAGGTTGATGCTTTTATGGTTGTAGCGGGAATTGTAACGGGCGAAACGAATACGTGAGCGAAGGCTGTATAGTGATTTTGTAAGAGACATGGTTATTTCTCCAGTATGTGTTTATATACAGTATTCTATCAGAGTTTATTTAAATGGCAACAGGGGGGGGGGTGAGTTTTAGTTATTCTGTTACTTGCGTGGTTTGAAGGAATGGATTCCGTGTAGCAGTAGTGCTCTATTCTTGAACAACAAGCGATATGAGTCTTAAATTTTTTTGTTATTAGCGGTGGTTGTTTTTAAGTTGTGCGCCAGCATTATCAGGAAGGTATTTGTGTTTAGCGCGAGGGCTAGACGGGTGCGCAGCAGGCTGAGCGTTGCACTTATTGCTTGAACTCAGGCCCTGTAGCGACCCGTACTGGAAATTTACTCCAGCAGTTTTTTCAAAAAATGTCCCGTATAAGAATGTTTGGTTGCGGCAACATCTTCTGGGGTGCCGGTAGCAATAATTTGCCCTCCACCGGAGCCGCCTTCGGGCCCCAGATCCACTACCCAGTCAGCAGTTTTGATCACGTCGAGATTGTGTTCAATGACCACCACGGTATTGCCGTGATCGCGCAGGCGGTGCAATACGTTTAGCAATTGCTGAATATCGTGGAAATGCAAGCCCGTGGTGGGTTCATCGAGAATATAGAGGGTATTCCCTGTATCCCGTTTGGAGAGTTCTTTTGAGAGCTTGACCCGCTGGGCTTCGCCACCAGAAAGTGTGGTGGCAGATTGTCCCAGCTTAATGTAGGAAAGCCCTACATCCATCAGGGTTTGCAGTTTTCTTGAGATAGAGGGCACGGCATCAAAAAACTTCCGGGCATCCTCTACAGTCATTTCCAATACTTCATGAATGTTTTTACCTTTGTAACGAATCTCCAGAGTTTCCCGGTTATAGCGCTTGCTTTTACAAACATCGCAGGGCACATAAATGTCTGGTAGGAAGTGCATCTCCACCTTGGTGACGCCATCGCCCTGACAGGCTTCGCATCGGCCACCTTTGACATTAAAACTGAACCGGCCGGGCTTATAGCCTCGGGAACGTGACTCTTGTGTACCGGCAAACATTTCACGGATGGGGGTGAATATGCCTGTATACGTAGCCGGGTTTGAGCGTGGTGTACGCCCAATAGGGCTTTGGTCAATATCGACACACTTATCGAGGTGGTCCATGCCGTCAATGTGCTGATGTGCAGCAGGTTTTAGTGTTGTTGCTTTGTTTAGTTCTGTTGCAGCAAGGGGATAGAGTGTTTCGTTAATTAGAGTGGATTTTCCTGAGCCAGACACACCGGTAATACAGGTGAATAACCCAATGGGGAGATCCAGGTCCACTTCTTGTAAATTGTTACCGGTGGCACCGCTAAGTTTTAGTCGTTTACTGGTCGGTTCGGTGCGCTTTTCAGGTATGACAATGGATTTTCGACCGGAGAGATAATCGCCAGTGAGGGAGCGAGGTTCATTGAGGATATTTTCGAAGGAACCGGTAGCAATGATTTCTCCCCCGTGAACACCAGCGCCAGGGCCAATGTCCACAATGTAGTCAGCTTCTCGAATAGCCTCCTCATCGTGCTCTACGATAATAACGGTATTGCCCAAGTCGCGTAGGCGGGTCAAGGTGGCGAGTAACCGCGCATTATCTCTCTGGTGCAAGCCAATGGAGGGCTCATCGAGAATATACATGACACCCACTAATCCAGCGCCAATTTGACTGGCCAGACGAATACGCTGTGCTTCACCGCCCGAAAGAGTTTCAGCACTGCGATTCAGATTGAGATAATTGAGACCAACATCCACAAGAAATCTGAGTCTATCTCTAATTTCCTTGAGGATTTTTTCGGCGATTTCGCCTCGGCTGCCATCTAGATGAAGGCCCTCGTAATAGTCGGCGAGCTCTCCCACCGGAATATTGCCTACCTCAGTTAGAGGTTTTTCATCGATAAACACATGCCGTGCCGATTTTCGTAACCGAGCACCATTACAATCCGGGCAGTGTTGGGTGTTCATGTATTTGGTGAGATCTTCTCGTACACCTTGAGAATCGGTCTCACGGAAGCGCCGCTCCATATTGGGGATGATCCCCTCAAACTGGTGGGAGCGTTTGAACACCGTGCCTTTGTCATTCACATAATTAAAATCAATCACCTCTTTGCCACTGCCAAACAGAATGACTTGTTGATGTTGCTGGGTAAGATCCTGGAAGGGGGCGTCTATATTAAAGCCATAATGTCCCGCAAGGGATGTCAACATATTGAAGTAAAACAGATTTTTTCTATCCCAGCTGCGAATGGCGCCCTCTGAAATGGAGCATTCCGGATATTGCACCACACGGTCAATATCAAAATACTGCTTAACCCCTAGGCCGTCACAACCGGGGCAAGCCCCCGCCGGGTTATTAAAGGAGAACATTCGGGGCTCAAGTTCATCAATACTGTAATTGCACACAGGGCAGGCAAAGCGAGCAGAAAAGAGTATCTCTGATGGATTGCTATGGATTGACGAGCCGTTATTTACTGATGAAGTAAGAATTGGCGTGCCATCCATGGTGGTTATGATTGCCAAGCCTTCAGAAAGATTGAGTGCCGCCTCAAAGGATTCGGACAATCTGAGTTGTAGCTCAGGTTTAACCTTAAAGCGGTCAACCACCACCTCAATATCATGTTTCTTATTTTTTTCCAGTTCTGGGGCATCATCCAAATCCACCACCAAGCCATCAATACGTGCTCGGATAAAGCCCTGCGCCAATAGATTCTGAAAAATATGAGCATGTTCACCCTTACGGCCGCGAACGACAGGTGCCAGCAACATCAACTTAGAATCTTCAGGTAGGGCGAGTACCTGGTCGACCATTTGACCAATGGTTTGAGCCTTCAGTGGCTCACTGTGTTCTGGGCAGCGTGGCTCACCCACACGGGCATAAAGTAGCCGCAGATAATCGTGTATTTCTGTGATCGTCCCCACCGTGGAACGTGGATTGTGTGATGTGGACTTTTGCTCAATAGATATGGCGGGAGAAAGCCCCTCAATGTGCTCCACATCAGGTTTCTCCATTATAGAGAGAAACTGGCGGGCGTAGGCGGAAAGTGACTCCACATAACGGCGTTGCCCCTCGGCATACAGCGTATCAAAAGCGAGGGAGGATTTACCTGAGCCCGATAGGCCCGTTATGACAATCAATTTGTCACGAGGGAGATCCAGATCCACAGACTTCAAATTGTGGGTTTTTGCACCGCGTATGGAGATGTTTTTCATAGAGAAGGGAGATCCAGAAGGCAAACGGGAAATGATGGTCAAGTGGGTGGCAGAAAGCAAGGGGTGGGATTAATTCTGTTACACAGTACTTTGTTATAATGTGGTCATCTACTTCGTACCGGAAAGTGTCTGCTAAAATAGGGAGCCTATAAATACCTCCTCAAATAAGCAATAGTAGCTTCACAGATAACGACTGCGATAAATTATTACGTAAGCCCAGCTTTTTTGATCATCAAGGCTGACTCGATACCTTTGCAATCATTGTTTTGGTGATAATGCTATTAAGTAGATGCTTTTCGGACAAACGCAATAAGTCCTAAGGTAGAATCATCATAGCTCGGTTGAAGATGGAAGGCCGGGTCTAACTGATCACTTTGTAATTGCCCCGCTAATTTTTTTCCAAGCTCAACACCCCACTGATCGAAGGGGTTTATGTTCCAGATGACACTCTGAACAAAAACTTTGTGTTCATAGAAAGCGATTAAACTGCCTAAATTTTCAGGTGTTAATTCACGTAATAAAATAGTCGTGCTGGGTTTATTGCCAGGGTGATAGTGTGGCATTTCTCTATGACTATGATCATTTTTTGTAGCAGTTTGACCTTGCATTAATGCCCTTGATTGGGCAAAACAATTCGTCAATGCCAATTCCTGATGATTTTCAGGTACAGCTGTGTTGCAAGCTACTGCAATAAATTCAACTGGCACAAAACGTGTTCCTTGATGCAAGAGTTGATAAAAAGCATGCTGGGCATTTGGGCCAAACTCTCCCCAAATAATAGGTGCTGTGTCACATGAAACCTGATTCCCGTTAAGTGTTACACCCTTCCCGTTACTTTCCATTTCAAGTTGTTGCAGAAAAGCAGGTAAGACATGCAATCGATGATCATAAGGCAGAATGACTTGAGTGGATGCACCGTGAAAATTATTATACCAAATGCTGATAAGTGCCTGGATAACAGGAATGTTTCTTGTCAAGTGTGTTTCACAAAAATGTTTATCGGCTTCAGCGGCACCTAATAAAAACTTTTCAAATTGGTGCATTCCGAGGCTAATAGCAATGGATAAGCCTACAGTTGACCATACTGAATAGCGGCCACCAACCCAGTCCCATATAGGTAACTGGTGTTCAGGATCAACCCCAAAATCAAGCATTTTTTCAGGGTTTCCTGATACACCAATAAAATGATTAGATAAGGATCGGTTCTTACCTAAAGACTTTATAAGCCACTGTTTTGCCGTCTCAGCATTAACTAGTGTGTCAACCGTAGTAAAAGATTTGGAGCAAACAATAAATAAGGTAGTTTCAGGATTTAGCTTCTTAAGAGTATCCACTACTTCATTACCGTCAATACTAGATACAAAAAGCACTTTCACATTTACTGAAGCTTCGTGTTTAAAGGCCTGGCACACCATTCTCGGCCCCAAATCAGACCCCCCAACACCTAAATTAACAACGGTTGTAATCGGCTTCCCCGTACTACCCAGCCACAGTCCCGCTCTTAAGCGTTCCGATATATCCCTCATTTTTTCACGAATGGCAATAATTTCAGGTACTACATTATTGCCATTAACCATCACCTGCCCAGAAGACATGCGTAATGCGGTGTGTAGAGCAGGACGATTTTCGGTGACATTGACAGGTTCACCGGAAAACAATGCATTGATACGATCATTCAGGCCGGTTGATTCAGCCAAATCTACTAACAATTTTAAGGTATGACTGTCGATCAGATTTTTTGAAAAATCATAGAGTAAGTCATTAAATCTGAATGAAAATTTTTCAAATCTCCCATCATCCTCTGCAAAGAGATTCTGTAAATTCATATCAGCCAGTGATTGCTTATGTCGTTGTAGCGATTGCCATTCAGGCCGCTCATCAACTGAGTCCTTTAATTCCATTGTCTTGTATCCATCCAAGAATTCCGTTATATCAGAACTCTTATTATTCGGTGAATATTTATTGTTCAATAAGTTCCCGATTTCAATTGCTCAAGCCTAAACCCAGCTAAGCTTCCAGAAGAAAGGGTGACTATCTACTATAAATATGTAGGTCAATTTTAAGGCGCTCCCACATCTGTTTTAGTCGGAGCAAATGTTCTAGCGTTATAGGCGATGTCCTGAGCTGCTTCAGTATGGTCAAAAGCAAGATCCTGGTTCATTCGTTCAGCCATCGCAACCGACCAATGCCTATATCTAGGTAATAACCTCAAACACATAACAGCCAATCTGAAAAAAGTTAATGGGACTGAAATAACGCAAGGGCGCTTACCAAGCACCTTAAATATTCTCAATACCATCTCGCGGTAAGCAAGCGTTTCGCCTCCAGATATATTATATGAACGATTTATTCCATTGGTCGTATTGAGCGCAGAAACACATGCATAGGCAACATCATTAGCATGGACAGGTTGTCGTAAGCCTAGAGCTTTACCAAATAATGGAAAAAAACCAAATTTCCTAATAAAACGTGCTATCTCGGCAATATTTTTATCGCGTCCAAGACCATAAATTAAGGTGGGTCGTAAAATAATCCATTCTACACCGTGTTTTTCAGCCCAAACTTTTACGAGTGTTTCAGCTTCTGCCAAACGATTTGCAACAGATTGCTCTTCAGCATTTGATGAGTCACCCTTGGTGTAACGACTGGTGGAAGACAGCACGACTACGCGACGAACACCCTGAGCCTCCATCATAGAAAAGTATTCAGGTAATACCCAAATTGGCGCAGCACAAATCCAAAGCGGTAATTTGTCTTCTACTGGAGGGACCGTAGGCTGAAATGAAGCATTATCCACTGATGGGGGTAACTGCCGCCATTCCACAGTGTCATCTTTACCCAGGCATGCCTGCCTAGTATAGGCCACAACATGGTACTGAGCCTGAACCAATGGGGGCAATAATAAATGTCCTACCAGGCTGGTAGCACCTAGAATACCAACATGGCGATCAGTCACGCCTTACCCCAATCTTGGCTAGGGCAAGTTTAGCTGTATGGTAGGTTGAAACCAACGAAAACCGGAACCATATGCCAAAGATGACTGCTCCCCACGTTAAAGTTGAGTACTGACGACGAAAAAACTTCCGGTAAAATCGTACCATTCCTTTATGCTTGTGCCATTCAACAAATATAGGGCGACTTTTGCTACAAGCCCCGTGTTCATGCATGATCCTTGCTGTGGGTACAAAGACTATTTTCCAACCATTTTTGCGAAAACGCATGCAATAGTCTAAATCCTCACAATGTAAAAAATACCCTTCATCCCAAAGCCCTACATCGTCTAAAGCCTTCCGTTTTATCAGCATGCATGCCCCTGAGATAGCTTCAACCTCAATAGGTTCAGTGGGTAACGGCTGTTTGTGTAAATGGAAGTCTTTGAACAAGTTCGGCCAGCGGTTCGAAAATCGAGTTAAACCCAATGCCCTTACCAATGTTCTCCCGGGGGTTGGTATAGCTCTGCGCCCACCACCTTGCTCAGTTCCATCTGGGTTAACTAGTAGTCCTCCAACCATTCCAACGTGGTCATGAGTGTCCAAATAACTTGTCAAATACGTGATGGTTTCAGATGAAAAGCTACAATCTGGATTCAAAAATAAAACACGATCTGCTCTGGCAACTTTTAAACCAACATTACACCCAGCTGAGAAACCTACATTTAAGCTATTCTTAATAACTGTTAAATGAGGTGATGAGGGTAGAGTTTCAAGGCTTTTGTCTGTAGATGCATTATCAACAACAATAATTTCAATTTCTAAAGGAGAGGCCAGCACAGAATCAACACATTTACGTAAAAATGTACCTGCGTTGTAATTAACAATAATTGTTGAAATATCAGTGCTCATTTCTACTTTCTACCTTTTCATTCATTTTTCATCCAAAATTCTTTTTTATAGGGAATAGGTCTTGCCCCGATAGAGCTATGTCGGCACGACATTGCTTTAAACTTAATGAAGTACTGCTATATTTGTCCTCATTTCTATTAAATAAGGAGAACTTTCAGGCCCGCAATCGAGACCTTAGCTTACGGAATGTACGGTAGGCTGCTTTTGACAGCAGCCTTCTAATATTTAATTGGCTCTCTACCCAAAGAGCCCATTCATCACTTTCTATAGAGAACGTATCTTCTGAATCATTGGGGCTAGAGCCACCATGGTCTGTATCATTAAGTATGCTTTGTAGATTCTCCCCAGAATGAAATTTTTCATATTGAATACGGGCTAGTTTGCCAGATTTTTCAAGATCTTCAGAAGTTAACGAAACACAATAATTCAACAGCTCACCAGGCTGCCGCCAGCTAAAAGCCCCCGGATAGGCAAGATCTACCCCACTTAGAATACGAGAAAAAATATGCCTATGTAGGGCTACCGAGATACCTGCGCCCATTGCTTCAATCAAGGTAAGCCCACCTCCATACGGAAAAGATGCGACATACAAGTCAACTCGATAATCGTGCAGAGCCTTCCAGACGCTGGGAACCCAAGGTGTATAAATGAACCGATCATCCTGTATACCGTAATGTTTCAGCCCCCGCCGAATTTTTAAACGCGCCCAAGGCGATAGCCGCCCAATATGGATATGTTTTCCGCCCGTAGCCTTCAAAAGTTTAGGTACCATCTCACAGTAGCTTACGAAATAAGGTATTTCGACCTTGTTTGATCTTGCTGCCGTACAGGTGGTGAGCTTTCCATCGTGAAAAAAACCCAAATCGGCAGGGCGATCTCCTTTATCGTCAACCATAAGCGGTATATAAATATTTTTGATACCTAACTCATCTCGGCAATTGTGATATCCCATGGGATGGGGGTCAATATGTTCAAGATGCGACAAATACACCCCCAAACACAAATGGTGGTCACCATGATGATAAAAGCTGGCATTGAGTTTCATTTCGGGCCGGATTGCAGCCACAGCAACGCTATCTTGATGGTGATTGAACAGGTAGACTCTTCCCGGATGGAGTTTAAGTAGACGCTTTTGCAGCCACGTTAGTCGTTTTTGAAAATTTACCTTCGGCGCTTGCTCGAAGACTATGTTGGTTTTTTTTTCAAATCCTTCCAACAGATAGTTAGAATCTGATCTCCCAGCCAATTCTGTCGATAATATGACATGCTGTCCCTCTGGCCGGGCCTTGATAAAGTCTTCAATAACTCGCGTGTGCCCCCCAGACTTCTGCAGTTTAGTGACAATATAAACAAAGATTAGCTCATCCGGTTGACTGTATTCCGCATCTCCAATTTCTCGTTTAATTTTTGCAAGATTAACTTCACCTATGCGCTGACATAAACCATCTAACGTTTTAGAACCGAAAACCTGTGAGACACAGAGAGGCTCAGTAAAGATACGCTCTACAAAATCGTGGATTAATCGTAACGGTAAATCCACATCACCTTTATCTACTGCGACAGAAACAGCCTCACTCATTGACCGCATGGAGCTATATTTTACAAATCTCATTTAATAGCTCTAGCCATATCTAACAACCAACACGACATCCAAAGAATCATTTCCACCATCCGTAAACTGCATTAACCCCGGAAAATATCGCTTCTATATTCTTTATTTGCCGACGTGTCAATGTTTTCCTGAAATCGGATTTTGTTACCTGGATCTTACCTCCATAACCAGGCGAATATGTCGGATCAGTCTGGTCAAAACCAAAATGTATCTTACCAAACCCCTCACGCCCTACGGCAAACCCCAAATATTCTTCCAATCGCCTGAATTCGTCTTCATCACGCGCAACAATCTTTTCAAAATGTACGATGTGAACCGATCCATTTGCATAAAGTTGGGACTCTAAAACCCTCCAATAATATACAAAAAAATCCGAAATTATCCTGCGTTCATAAAATATCAGGTTTACAAGCTCATTAATTGTGACCTTGCTAGGCGTTTTTATCCAGCTGGACAAAACTCCTTTTTTCTTCTTTCGCTCAACTTCCAGCATTGATGCGATCACTGCACGTGGATCTCTGACGACACAAACCGTTTTACTATCTTCACCAAAGAAGCGCGGAATCAAATCAATTAACTGGGTAAGTTCAGGGTCTTTCAAAATCAAGTAGCGATAATCAATCTCTTTAAAATGCTGTTGCACAGTAGCCTGCATGGAATCAACCATTCCGCGATACATACGTGTAAGTGTTTCTTCATCAATTGCATAGGCCGCAAAACGCTGGGGATCGGAGTAGTGTAAGAAATCATGAAAATGCTGGATGATTTGCGTTATATAAGTACATTCGGGAAGCATCGGGGACGCCGCCTCTCCCGCCGACAATATCCCCGCTAGCAAAGTAGTACCACTGCGTGGGGCACCGATAACCAATATATTGGTATTATTCTTCATAACTTTACGACCCTTAAGATAACCCGGCACCAATATTCAAAATCTGCACGCAGGCCTTCACAATGTCAATTACAAACAAACACGTCCGCACGTGCACATGAAACTTACAACTCGTAGCGCCTACCTGAACTTTCAATCACCCTTCAGCGCCCCAATGAGATTTCCACACACTTTCACGACATCCGCGCTACTCAGATCCGGATAAATTGGTAGCCTGATCAACCGCCAGGGCAGATCTTCAGTCACCGGCATTGCGGAACCAACTCTGCCAAACCTCAATCCCGCGTCGGTGGCATGAAGGGGGATATAGTGAAAAACGGCATTGATCCCATGCTGCTTCAAATAGGCAAGCAACTCAATTTGCTCTGTTTTCGTACGCGCAAGAAGATAAAACATATGGGCATTGTGCGTGCAGCCAACCGGAAGAGAAGAGAGCGTTATCAGCCCTTCACTGGCCAAACCTTTTAAGGTGGCTGCATATTGCTGCCAAATCGTCATTCGCTTACCGTTTATCTCGTCAATATGCTGCAGTTGAGCATAGAGAAATGCAGCCACAAGCTCACTGGGAAGATAGGATGACCCCACATCAACCCAGGTGTATTTATCTACCGCACCGCGGAAAAACTGAGATCGATTTGTCCCCTTCTCGCGGATGATCTCTGCTCGTTCGACAAAGCGGGGATTGTTAATAACCAGTGCCCCCCCCTCGCCAGAAACAATGTTCTTGGTCTCATGAAAACTGAAGGTTGCCAAGTCCCCTAGAGTACCGAGCATGCGCCCGTTATAACTGCTGCCAAGGGCCTGAGCGGCATCCTCAATGACAAGCAAATCATGGCGTTGCGCTATATCCAGGATGATATCCATCTCACAGGCGACTCCCGCATAGTGAACTGGCACGATAGCTTTGGTTCGCGGTGTGATTGCAGCCTCAATCAAGCGTTCATTTATATTTAAGGTGTCAGGGCGAATATCAATGAAAACAGGAACCCCCCCCCTAAGCACAAATGCATTTGCCGTGGAGACGAAAGTGTAGGAAGGCATGATCACTTCGTCACCGGGCTGGATATCGGCCAGGATAGCAGCCATTTCCAGCGCAGCTGTGCAAGAGTGCGTCAATAATACCTTGCCAGTCCCCAAATAGGACTCAAGTAACTCAGAACACTTTTTCGTGTAAGCGCCGTCTCCGGCAAGTCGCCCGCACGCAAGAGCATCGCGGATATAGTCAGCCTCGGAGCCAACTTGATAAGGAAAATTAAAGCGGATATCCATAAATATTCAGTAAACCCTTAAAAATTAAAGATGACGACGCCACTAACTATCAGAATAATTGCCAGAGCCTTGCGGCGATTGATCGATTCACCCAATACAAATTTTGCTAAAATAAGCGTCAACACATAGGTCAGTGCGGTGGCCATGTAGACTGTACTCAAGGGCCATTGTTTTAGTGCTATGTAACTCATAAACGGCGCTAAACAAAATAATACCAAAGCCCCTACGAGATAGATTTTCCCCTTCCGCAAAAAAAACAGTTTATATAGGATCTGCGCGCCTGCCGTTGAAGCAATCGCCAGCGCCAAAGGAAGCATCGTCATAGTTCATTGCCAACAACAGAAATGGATTTTTTGACCACCGCTGGCACACCCGCTGCTAAGGAATAGGGAGGAATACTTTCAGTCACCACACTCCCGGCTGCAACGACACAGCCCTCGCCGATGGTAACGCCTGAAAGAATAATTGCGCTAGCCCCAACCCAAACGTCAGAGCCGATAACCACCTCTGCCCCTTGATGCAGGTATTCTCCCGAATCAAGCTCATGTCCAGATGCGTGGATCTGAACGTTGGGTGCCAGCCTGACTCCAGAACCAATTCGAACCATCGATTTACTAAAGAAGTCACTATATATCTCAACACCACGATTAAGTACTACTGAATCTCCAATCGAGACTAACCAAGGAAGCTTTATATAAATGTTGTGATCAAAAAAAACGTGCCTCCCACATTGTTGTAAAAGGATCCTAAAAAAAGCAACACGTACCCCTCCCGGCAGCCAGTTCACAACTGCATGAAACAAAAAAATCAGGTAGACATAGAGACTGTTTGCCATGCTCTTAGCGTAATGATTTCGGTACAAAAATTGTTTAAGTCGAAACATGCCCCCCCCTCTCGCTGAGAACCAGCATTGCAACACCCAGCATAATGATGGCAGCTCCAACCAGCTTTTGCGCGCTAACCGGCTCACCGTAAATAAAATGTCCTATCAGAAGAACCAGTGGAAAAAAGGTACTGCCGAGCGGATAGCTCAGGCTAACCGGGTGTCGTTTGTGCACATAACCCCAAATGACAAACCTCAAGCCGTTTACAAACAGTACAGCAAAGAAAAGCAAGCTTATAATTTGCCATGAATCTTCTGGCTGAGATGATGCAGTCTTCAGCGAAACCGCACTCATCAGCCCCAATATCACCGTGACTGTGACAGCAAAAATAGGGTTCGATATCACAGAGCCTCCCAGCTACGGCGCCAGTTACTGATAGGGCGACCAAGATGTTTTTCTAGCCTTTCCAATGATTGCTGATAACCAAAGGCCAGGTCGCGCAAAACGGCAGTGGGTGCCACCTCTTCCTTGTCGGCGGGGTTAAAAACTTCGCCCAGCGCCGCTGGGGAAAAATCATTATCAACGCCTAACCAGCGATACAAACTTTGCACACCGGTCAAACTGCCGACAATTTCCTCAAAAATCACGACATATAACTGGCCGCTATCGAAAACCTTGAGGTAGTCCTCTATGAAATCCATGTACTGGCCTCGGCGGCGATAAGCATAGGGGTTAACTGATGAGCCAAAAGCAGCGTCTTTTATACGCTCCCGCTCTGCTGCGATGGCGCTCTCAAAATCCAGCGATTCCAGGCCGTTCTGAACACTGAAACGATAGTTAGACCATGCCCGCAGCACTGGGTCGCGCAGAATAATCACCACGCGAGCATCGGGATAAAAATCGTGAATCCGCTGCGCCGCCGCAGAACTCTCTATATAAGAAGTGCTTTTTTCTCCAAGATAACGTGTTTCTAGCGGATAACTTGAAAAATATTTATCCTCATAGAAGGATCGTCCATTGCCATACTGCTTTTCATCCAGAAAAAACTTAGGTTCGGGCCGAATAGGCTGAGCCATAGTCACCTGGGGATGGCTATTGAGAATATGATAGAGATAGGTGGTGCCGGAGCGCTGAGCGCCGACAATGAAGATATTATTCACTACTCCACAATCTCACTAATCTCATAGCTTTGCCCCGCCCCTTGCTCGCGCAGTACGCGAACAAGATACTCACCAATGATACTCAGCAACATGATTAGAATGCCGTTGAAAAATGAAATCAACACCACCAAAGTTGACCACCCCGGAGTGCTTCTAATATCGACTAATGCGAGCATTAAATAGTACAAGCCAAGAAAAAAACTTACCCCCGCAACTGAAAACCCAAACACCGCACCGAAGCGCAAAGGAATTGTAGAGTGATTAAATAGAATTGTTGCGACCAATCGTAGAATTTTGCGCAACGTGTAATTACTAGTACCGTAACCCCTTGGCTGATGATTTACTAACACATTGCAACGATTCGAAGAAAATTTGAGTACTAGTCCAGGAATATATGGTGCAGCTGAATGATCACGGCAAACGCGATCCACAACATCTCGTCGAATTATACGGAAATTGGTTAAAACAAGACTGTCTTCAACATCAAAAACCTTCCTATTAATCCATCCAACAAAACGGCTACCTATACGCCGAAAAAAAGAATGTTGTTTGCTTTTAAAGCGTCCAATCACAAGATCGTATTCCGCCCCCACAGTATCGATTAGTTTTTCTATTTCATTAGGCGGATTCTGTAAGTCGTCATCCATCGTAATTATGTAATCTCCAGTAGCTTTCCTAAAGCCACAGAGATTCGCATTGTGCTGCCCATAGTTTTTCAATAGTGATATTGCTACCACCTCAGCGTGCGCTGCTGCCAGTTTTGAAATGACGCCCCAACTATTATCACTACTACCGTCATTAACAAGAATGATTTCGTACTGCATGCCCTTTTCTAGAAAAAAGTCACGAACTTGCCTGGCAGTCTCGGAGATGACTTCTTCACTGTTATAAACGGGGATGACTACACTGTATTTTTTCATAATTTTACTCAAACACTAGTTGCCGGGTTCGATTGATCGAGACAGAAACAAGCATTTCCGACTGATACTATTATCAATTAACTCTCTTCCATACTTCTATATCATGTCCGACATACTTACCTGAGCCTTTGATGCGGGAGACCTCGTCGAACCGCGACAGACAATCCTCTATTCTGCGATGATTACTTTGGTATGAAAGGTTCTCAAAAACACTATATTCACTGCGCTGCAATTCTTTTCGATGATCCATTCGATCCTTGTTTTGCCTCTTTTCTAACTGTCGTTTTAACTTATACTTGGGCAAGCCGCATTTATCATTCAGCGTTGAACCACCACGATATTCATGGACCAATTCGTACTTTTCAGTCGTCATGTAGTTGTCCAAAACTTCCGGATTGAAGTGCTGATACCCCCAGCTGACAAATATGTATTCTGGTGCAAACTCCGCCATTCCTGAAACAGAGTTGCAGTTCCTCCAGACGTGACAGCTGTTCGCTTTATACTTATCGGGGACAGCAACAGTTGGCATGTATAATAATCGGGTCTCAGACGGCAAGAAGTTTATAAAAGTATAGCTCTGGTTTTTCGTAGAGCTCCCGTCCATTTGGTATCTCGCATAGGCAGAGTAAGCTGACTCGAGTGTATTCAATACTATATTTTGGCCACATAAAAGAACGAGAGGCAAGGCAAGAAACCCAACCACAAGCCTCTGATTTTCAGAGAAACGGCGCAAAAAAAGTGCTTGTAAAACGTAGGCAATATTCCATATAAATAAGGGATAAATAGGGTATAAATAGTTCACATTGACAAACCGCTTTTGCATATACATGAATAACAAAGTACTTGCACATGAGGCAACAAGGCTATATATAAAAAGGGGCTGAAATCGCAAGATTCTGCCGAAGGGTAACAAAATTACCAAAGAAAAATTAATTAAGACTATTGGATGATTTTTGAGTTGGCTATACCAAAGAGCTGCCGCATCTTCAAGTGTGCGCGCAGTCGAATGACTGAGCGGCCTTAACTGACCCTCTAAGAAAGACGGGAAATCCAGAATTGAATACGGATGCACTACGAGTAGGATAAGAAAGGCTATAGCAATCGACAGAGCTAACAATACCCAAGTTGATTTCTGACCTATGCACGCACTGATTGTCAATCTTCTTGATTTCAGGTAGTGAACAGGAAACAAAATAAATGTAAACACTGTAAGCACTGCGAACGGTTGTTTTGACAACGCAGACAGCCAAAAAAATATTAGTCCAAAGATATACAAACACAGCTGCTTATTGCTTGTTGAAAAATATTCTAGCAAGCAATACAAACCAAAAAAATAGAACAATAGACCGGTACTTTCAGGGTGTATATTTAAAAAAAAGTATGAAATGACAGGATGGGTCAAAAAATATACCGTGATAAGTAGTGCAATAATGCGATTAAAAAACTTTCTTGATATCACGTAAAAAGTTATAGAAGCTGCCATTCCTATCAAAAACAAAACACCCCGGATCACAATATTATAAACAAGCGAACTTTCGACCTGTAATAACTTTAAGGGTGAAATAACCATGAAGTTAATCGAAAAGTATGTCCAGCCGTATACTTTCGAGTGATACTGCTCATTCATGTTATATAGAGGGCCGCTGAACAGGCCGTGTAGTGAGTTGATGATGGACCTCTCATCAACTCCCATAAATTCTACGTCAGAGATTCGTGCCAACAAAGAGACGCTATACATGCATACATACAGAGAAATTACAAAAAAAACTGCATACCTATCTTTCAAGGCATCTTTTACAATGCCATGACTAGGAAGAACGTTCATTTGGAGTGCCTTTGAGTCATTTCTCTACCGTTACAGCGAATTCGAACCTGTAAAATGAAAACACGTTACTATGTACGTATTTGATGAAGCGTAGCCTCTGGCTAGGAAGTGTTCTCAACTAAGCCAACCATATCAATGTAGACGCCAAGTTGAGCATCGACTGGTAGTTTCCCGCTAGCCGCTGTAGTTAATGGAAGAAGCTGTAATACCACTCATGTTTGTTGAAATATATACTGCCATCATATCCTGAGTTTATAGATTACCGGATCAAGCTCAACGAAAAAATATTGTTACAGAAAAAAACAACTCTTTCGTCTGAAGAAAGAATCTACACCAGCATAATACTACTAAAAATCTATTTAGTTTGAAATGGTGGAGGAAAAAAATCCCGATTCGAGTAGATATTATCGAAGCCTTCTATAGCCCTCACGACTTGTTCAAGTCCTGCTGCGCCCAGACCAGGAAACATAGGCAAACTTAACACCTCATTTGCTAACATCTCCGCAATGGGTAAATGTTGCCCCCGGAAATCCTGATAACAGGCTTGCAGATGGGGCGGGGTGGGGTAATGAATAACGGTGGATACCCCTTGTTGTTCCAGGTGCTCTTTTAATGTATCACGTTGTTTGTTGCGAATAACATAAAGATGCCAAACAGGTTCTGCAAATTCGGGTACAAATGGTAAGTCAACACTTGTATCTGCTAATAGTTTTGAGTACTGACAGGCGACCTCTCTACGAAGAACATTCCATGTATCTAATTTAGCTAATTTAACCCGAAGAAATGCTGCCTGGAGTTCATCAAGGCGACTGTTGTAACCGGCGAGGTCATGCTGATATTTGACGGTCGACCCGTAATTACGAAGTTGTCTAACTTTGTTGGCAATTGTTCCGTCATTTGTAAGTACTGCACCTCCGTCACCCAGTGCACCCAGGTTCTTTCCTGGGTAGAAGCTGGTGGCGGCAGCATGGCCTAACGACCCTACACGCTGGTTTTTGTAGCGAGCCCCCTGTGCTTGAGCTGCATCTTC
>DRHD01000218.1 GCA_011049795.1 Porticoccus sp. | reverse complement strand
GGTGGTATTGGTTTCGTTTTCAAATTGGGTGTATCTTTGACCGCTGGGGTCGCTTGCATCTGTTCTAACTCCCACCGTACAGCGCGCGCCGCTAGTTGAATTAGCGCCAATCCAATGCCAAAATATAAGCGCGTCCCCGGTGGGGCAATAAACAGTTGCGTCTGGGCCAGCCGTGGCCAAGTCGGTATAACTTGTGCTGGCGGTTGATTGGCTCGTGCCAACCTCGCCATAGTCCAAATTCAATAATGATTTTACGTCCACATATTCTGCCGCGGTAGCCCCATCATTCACTCGGAGAACCTTACCGCGTGTTCCCAATGCAAGCCATGCGGGAATATTGCTGGCAACGTGCTTTATTGCCCCGTTCGCGCCAACCGCTAATCGGGCAAGCGTCTTAGAGGCGGTAGCATACAGGGTGTCCCCCAATGTCGTCACCTTTTGCACACCAGTTTCACTTATGTTATCTTTGACTTCAGTATCCATCAAAGTCGCGGTTACGGTTTCTCCTGCAGTCCAGTCGCGTGGACTTGTGCCGGCAAAAGCAAGCCCGAATGCGAAAAACGAGAAAAATCCTAATAGCTCTAGCATTTCATTTAACTCCTAATTCTTTATTTTCTTTCTTCAAGTCTTTCACCGTTTCTCCCCATTCCCAGTTCATTAAAGATATGTGTCTTGGGCGCAGGGTTTCAAATATTTCATCTGCATCTTTCGGCAAAATGATTTCATATTGTTTTGCTTTTTTCTTCTGCAATGCCCGTTCTTCCAGGTCGGGAACCTTAATCCACATTTGTTTTCGCTTCGGCTGATTTTCGTAACCCGGCTTTATCACATAGGCAACAGCGTCTTTTGTGCCAGGGTAGCAATGCAAACAAATACCATCAGTCAGGCCAGTGCTGTTCTTTGTTTGGCATTCCGGGCATACCCAAATCCATCTGCCCCAGTTCATTCGCAATACTTTTAGCTTTTTCATAAGCCCAATATCGTGGTCGAGTCTAGTTGTGAGCGCGTTGCAGAATCAAGTATCCATGCCTCAAACAGCGAGGCGGTAGAAGCCGGAATTAGCTGCCAGCGAACTAAAACATGCTCGCTTTTCTGTGAGATTGTTATGTTCCTGTGCTGAATAAAGAAGTTGCCAGATACGCCCGTTTGTGTTTCCTTAATGGTCACCAAGTCACCTATATCCCCGGTTATCGCCGCCTCCATAAGGTCGGCGCTTCTGTTTGCGACAAATTCAACTCCATCCAAAAATGGCTGGTCATCCTTCCATTGGTCAAGCAAGAGTTGAGCAAAGATAGCCGCAGCATCCAGATCGCCGTTATAGACCAACGTGAAATCAAGTTCAACTCCTCTCGTCTGAGTAGTGTCCTCTACTGACTTTGAGGATATATCGTATTGATAAACACCCTTTCCTCTGAGTCGGAAGAAGTGCAGGTATCCAGTGGCCACATTGTTATTCGTCACAGTAACCACTGCGGAGTTTCCGCCAAATTCTCCCGCGTCTCCAATTAGCACTTCAAGGTCGGCATTGAAGTCATTGCCGCTTCCAGAAACAGACGAGAACTTGTAATCGGTATCCACGACAGGAGTTACCATTGACAGTCCAGCGACTCGCGTGGCCTCTTCGTCCGGGTCACGATAATATGCAACAAATGTTTTAGATGCGCCCGAATTGAGCGTAATTTCATTGTCTATCGAATATAAAACTGTAGTAGCCGCAGGATCAACTCTTGTTGGCACAACATGAATGGTGACTTTCCGAACCCGCTTATTCTCGTCATGGAATACTCTGACCCCACTCATTGAATCGCTTAATGTGAGAGAGGGGGGATCATTGGCCTTGTTCTCCCGCGTGTCCCTTCCCTCATAAACAAAGGTCTGCCCATAAGTAGCGTCACTCTGGACGTACATATAACTCAGCCCACTTTGGCTAATCGACTGCATCACCCCAATTGCATAGGCATCCTCGTCTTTGAAGTTGTGGAAGGCGTAGGCATAAGTTTCTGGGCCAGTTGCCAAAGATTGAGTCAGGGGCGTAAGAGGCATGGCTGCCAGAAGTGTTGTAAGTAACTGGTCATCTCGTTTTGCAAGTTGAACCTGCATTCGCCCAGGATGTACTTCAGCAGCCTCTTTCATCCAGTCATTGGCAACTATCTCCGTTCCAACCCTGCCGAATGTTGAAGAATCTGGCTCGATATAACCAACCTTCCCGCGGGTATAGCTTGTGTTCCCAGCAGATGAAATTCCTAGACGAACATCAATTCCCATTCTGAAGCGATCACGCACGGAAGCAACAGCGTCCGGGGAGTATTGCTTATTGGCATTGTGCAACCGAAAAGTAATTTCTCCAATATCTGCCACTCTATCCAGCGCGCCCGTTCCTCTGATGCCCTGATTAATTATCATTGGCGCGTCTGTGCGGGTATCCGCAATAATATCTGCAAGCCCCATGTCAAGTATTGGGTCGCCCGTGATGTCATTAATGGCATTGCCCGCCACATCATTAATACTTACCCCCAATGTTGCTTCAAGGGTTACGGTTGGAGTTACCATTATTGAGCTGATCCTTTAGCTGTGGCCGAAAGCACTTGGACGGCAGTTGCACGGGGCATCGCCAGAAGCGCGGTCAAAATCTGTTGCAATAGCGCCTCGGTTCCACCGCCAAGAGCGCCTGCGATTTGTTGATTGCTCACTATCATTCCGCTTTGACCAGGAACGAACATTTCTGGGCCTCTTTCGCCCACAATAGAGGGTATGCCAGCTGCAACAGGGCCGCCCGCGGCATTTCTCGGAAAACGTCCGCCGGGCTTAAAGAACTTCAAGTCGGGGTCAATCCCTGCTCCCCCAGCAACAAACCCAAAAGATACCAATGCGCTCTTGTCAAACATATCTTTCGCATTCCAGTCATCAATGAGACTTGTGGTGGTGGCAATAATATTTCCCATCCTGCCCATTTCCGTAATGGTAAGCGTAACCGTTTCTTTGACTTCCTCTCTGGCTATAAAGCCCCATCGTGTGAAGGCGTCTGATAAACCACCCTCCTCTGACC
>DRHD01000217.1 GCA_011049795.1 Porticoccus sp. | reverse complement strand
AGATGTGTATAAGAGACAGTCCAACGTCTGGCACCCATGCTGCGCATTGCAGTGCCCTATGGCCTGCTCAACTCAAAGCAGGTTCGCAAGCTGGCTCATATTGCGCGGACTTATGACAAGGGTTACTGTCACATCACCACTCGCCAGAACATCCAGTTCAACTGGCCACAGCTGGAAGAAGTGCCGGACATTCTGGCTGAGCTGGCTGAGGTACAGATGCACGCAGTGCAGACCAGCGGCAACTGTGTTCGCAATACCACAACAGACCAGTTCGCCGGTGTTGCTCAGGATGAACTCGAAGATCCACGCCCCTGGTGTGAAATTATCCGGCAATGGTCTACTTTCCATCCGGAATTTGCCTTTCTGCCCCGTAAATTCAAAATTGCTGTCTGTGGCACCAAAGGCGATCGCGCAGCCATTCAGGTCCACGATATCGGCCTTCAAATTGTAAAAAATGATGATGGCGAAATGGGCTTTAAAGTATTGGTCGGTGGCGGACTGGGTCGCACCCCGGTGATTGGTAGTGTCATCCGTGAGTTCCTTCCCAAGGAGCACTTACTCACTTATCTGGATGCTATTCTTCGGGTCTACAACCGTCACGGCAACCGGGCTAATAAATACAAAGCCCGGATCAAAATTCTGGTACGCGCCTGGAAACCTGACGTGTTTGCTCATGAAGTAGAAGCTGAATGGGATAACATCAAAGAAACTCCCGCTAGTTTAACGGATGAAGAAATCAATCGCGTTAAGAGTTTCTTCACAGCACCCGACTACCAGCCTGTAGATGATAACGATGCTGAAAAAGAACTAACAAAACTTTCAGGTGAACACCTGGCCTTTAGCAAATGGTTGCAAAGAAATATTACTGCTCACAGGGTCCCAGGCTACGCAGCCGTTACCCTGTCACTAAAACCCACCGGTGTAGCACCAGGGGATGTAACAGAGCAGCAATTAGACGCCGTAGCAGACCTTGCTGATCAATATTCATTGGGTGAGATTCGCACCACACACAACCAGAATCTAGTGTTGGCCGACGTAAAAAAATCTGACCTGTTTGAACTATGGCAGAAAGCCAAGGCAGGTGGTTTTGCCACACCCAATATAGGCACACTCACCGATATGATCTGCTGCCCCGGTGGTGATTTCTGTTCGTTAGCTAATGCCAAATCTATTCCAGTGGCCGAAGCCCTACAGCGTAAATTTGATGACATGGACTACGTCTACGACCTCGGCGACCTGTCCCTGAACATCTCAGGCTGCATGAATGCCTGTGGACATCATCATGTAGGCAATATCGGTATTCTTGGTGTTGACAAGAAAGGCGAAGAATTTTACCAAGTTCAGCTGGGTGGCAGCTCTGATAGTGATGCGACCCTCGGGAAGGTATTGGGCCCATCCTTTGGGCGAGAAGAAATGCCAGAGGTTATTGAGAAGATTCTCAATGTCTATGTAGAAAACCGTCAAGGTGATGAGCTATTCTTAGATACCTATCGCCGTATTGGACTCACCCCTTTCAAGGAGAGCGTCTATGCCAAAGATCATTAAAGATGGCAAGGTTGTTGATGATAGCTGGGTAATTATCGAGAAAAATTTCTCGGGAGAATTGCCTAGGGCAAAGGTTTTGCTGCCCATGCAGTATTGGCTGGACAATAAGGATACTCTTGACCTGATGTGTGCCGGGCTCTGGCTTGACAGTGATGAAGATGTAGACACTATCGGCCTGGAAGCTAACCAATTCCCCCTTATTGCCGTTAACTTCCCCACATTTGCCGATGGCCGCGGTTTCTCCATTGGACGGTTGTTAAAAGAGCGTTATGAGTTCACCGGGCAATTGCGTGCCATCGGTAGCGCTACTCGCGACCAGCTATTTTATTTAAAACGCTGTGGGTTTGACTCTTTCGACTTAAAAGAAGGTATCGACCTGGAAGCGGCCGCAGCCTCTTTGAATGACTTCAGTGTCACTTATCAAACCTCAGCTGATAACCCAGAACCCCTGTTTCGACGAAGCTAACACCCTTGGCCACCGCCTCATTACAGTAATGGTCAAGTGCTGTGAGCTATGATTACGTCAGAACAATCATTAACTAAACGTCTTTTTTACAGATTCCGGCATTGGTAACCTTGCCGCTTTTAACCGCTTCCCCCACAATAACGCATAAGGGGTATCACTATGAACGAAGCCGTTATCGAATCGTTCTTTTTAATTTTTACCGGATCCGCAGTGGTCGCTTCACTGGCGATCTATGCTCGACAGCCATTACTGGTGGCCTATATCGTAGTGGGCGCCTTGATCGGCCCGTACTGTTTAGGGTGGATGCAAGACGTCCAACTACTCTCTAAAATCTCTGAAATCGGTATTATTTTCCTACTCTTTCTACTGGGGTTGGACCTACAACCACAGTCATTAATGACGGCCCTAAGAAAAGTCACCATTGTGACGCTGATAAGCTCCTTATCTTTTGCTGGTGTCGGCTTTTTGATTGCCTATTTATTTGATTATACCGTCACTGAAAGTCTCATCATTGGCGCCGCGATGATGTTCTCCAGCACCATTATCGGTATTAAATTATTACCCACTACGATTCTCCACCACAGGCATATTGGCGAGATGATGATCGGCCTGCTATTAATGCAAGACTTTCTCGCTATCTTTGTGTTGTTGGTATTACTCAGTGGTGAAGGGGGGCAAATTGACTTTATGCAGGTTGGCATCACCCTCCTGGCTCTGCCCCTGTTGATTCTTTTTGCCTGGGCCTTCGTGCGCTGGGTTCTTTTGAAATTGATTGCCAAATTCGACCGTATGGGGGAGTACATTTTCTTACTCGCCATCGGTTGGTGTATGGGACTCTCTGAATTAGCTGAAGTGCTTGGACTCTCTCGTGAGATTGGCGCCTTCCTAGCCGGAATCACCATTGCCTCCAGTCCCATCGCCCAGCATATTGCATTGACCCTTAAGCCATTGCGCGACTTTTTCCTGATTATGTTCTTCTTCTCGCTCGGAGCCGGATTTAATCTGGGACTGCTACCTGATATTGCTTTGGCAACCATTATCCTTGGGGGTGCGATGCTGGCAATGAAACCCGCAATCTTTCGGTTTCTATTGGGGCGCCAGAGTGAGAAAAAAGTATTAGCCTGGGATATTGGTTTCAGATTGGGGCAGATTAGTGAGTTTTCCCTGCTAATTGCCTATGTGGCCTTCAATGCCTCACTGATTGGTGTACAGGCCTCACACCTGATTCAGGCTACGGCAATTCTCACCTTCCTGGTCTCCAGCTATATTGTGACATTCAACTTCCCCAATCCTCTTGCGGTGAATGAGAAACTCAGGAGAAACTAACCTTAAGCTAGCTCTCCCAAAGGATGTATCAGGAATAGTATTGGTTGGATCGCAATCTATTCCACCAACGAAGTAATAGTCTGTCCGTGCTATTTTCAGCGGCAAGCCCTATTTTTTCGGGTAGACTTTTTCGGTGAGTATATTTTACTTCGTAAATATCCGCGTCTGATGACAAGCGAACCAAGTACTCATCACTGGTCATCAACTCATCAACCAATCCCTTCTCTTTTGCGCGAGTACCCAGCCAGATTTCGCCCGTAGAAATTTTATCTATATCAACTTGCTGGCGACGCTGACCCACAAAATCTTTAAAGAGCTGGTGGGTATCCTCCAGGTCTTCAACAAATTTCTCACGATCCTGGTCGGTATTTTCACCAAACATAGTCAGTGTTCGTTTATGCTCACCTGCCGTATGTAACTCCACATCAATATCGTGTTTCTTTAACAAACGATTAAAATTGGGTAACTGTGCAACCACACCGATAGAACCAAGAATAGAGAACGGTGCAGCCAGGATTTTATCTGCTACACAGGCCATCATATAACCACCGCTGGCAGCCACCTTATCAACGCAAACAGTCAGGGGGATACCCTGCTTTTTAATTCGATCAAGTTGACTGGAGGCAAGACCGTAGCTGTGCACCATACCGCCTGCACTCTCCAACCGAACCACAATTTCATCCTCTGACTTGGCCTGACTCAGTACAGCCGTAATTTCTTCACGAAGGTTTGTTGCCGCAGAGGCACGCATGTCTCCCTTAAAGTTCAGTAGAAAAACCCGCTTTTTATCAGAGATCGCCTTTTTGCGTAGCTTGGCCTCTTTTTTCTGCTCCTTTGCCAGCTGCTTCTGCTCTGCAGGATTTAGCATGGCAACCTGCAAGGTATTGCCCATGTGTTCAAAGTCTTCATTCAAGCGATGAACTTCAAGCTCCCCTCTCGCAGATTTTCTTATCTTGCTACTGAGACCTACAATGGTAGCGATGACCACCAACAGTCCAACGACCATGGTAATCGCCTTCGCGAGAAATAGACCATACTCAGACAAAAATTCCAATCTTAAACTCCCTCTATCATTTGTTGACTCATTATTTGATGCGCGAGTGTATCATTGCCAACCAGACACCGCCTGCTTACCCGCACTATTCACGGGACGAGCCACCAATCCCGCGAAACCCAGCTTTACTTCAAAAATAGCGCCGTTCGCCATCGGCATAAACGTCGCAGATCCGTACTGAGCATCAACCCACTCACGCAGCCATGGAAGCTGATTCAGCCAGACCCAGGTATCGACCGCATAAGGACTGGCCTCTAACTGATGAACAGTACGTTCAGCGCTCATTTCTTGCCTAAAATCACTGTACCTGCCACTGATCCTTTCCAGTCGATACAGAGAACCAAAGCCAACATTGGCAAGGCTTGGGTGCCAACGGATTAACCGCGCGTCTAATTGCCATTGATCACCCTTGAGATGATAACGATATTGGCGGCCACGACTATCCACAAGAATGACACGGTATGTCTGAGTCTTGAGCTTCTCAAATTGCAGTGTGACTACAGGTTCTTCTTGGAGCAGTTGGCGATAGGTTAATAGATCCAAAGCGCCCAAAAAGCAGAACACACTCCCGAGCAGTAGTACCAACCCCACCAAGGCTCTGATAACAGTCCCAATCATGGCTCGCCTTAATAGAAGCCGTGTGGACAACAACAGCAGCGCAACACCTACAATGACGGGAATAAGTGTAGCGGTGTTAAATTGCATTCTCAGCGACCCTCTTCTCTGCAACTATCCACAAATGACTGTATCAATTGCCCTGACAAGGTACTCGTTTCAGGGCATGGTGGTAATTTGTCATAATGCCACCAATCTGCCGCCATAATTTCATTATTATCTACCTGAATATCACCGGCTTTGTAGGTTGCATGAAAGCCAATCATCAACTGTCCAGGAAATGGCCAAGGCTGGCTGCCAAAATATCGTAGATTCTCCACTTCTATACCCACTTCTTCCATGACTTCTCGATGCAAAGCTGATTCGGCGGTTTCCCCAGGTTCTATGAACCCGGCCAATGCACTATAAAACTTGCCATCCCAAGCCACATTACTGGCAAGTAGGCAGTGATCTCCCTTTGTCACAACCACAATGACACAGGGTGAAATTCTAGGATATAACACCTGATCACAATGATGGCACGCTCGAGATCGATCATCTTTGTTCACGACTGTTGGACGACCACAACAACCACAATAGTGATGCTCACGATCCCACTGAATAATCTGAATTGCCCGCCCTGCCAAATTGAAGTGCAGCTCATCGACCAAGCCAAGAAGTGAACGTAACTCTCGCCATTCAGTACCCTTCGGAATATTCGCTACCCCACCAACATCTACTGCATAACATGGGCGTTGGTTATAGACCCCCAGCAGGTGACGAGAAAGCCCCTCACAAACAGGAAGCTGCTCAGGCTCAAACAAAAAGTGTTCGCTATTCTCAGAACTAATTAGCTCTCTTCCAGAAATAGCCACCAATAATGGCTGACCGTCAAAAGCCTCGGGCAAAATACTACAGGGGTAAAACTCACCAAATTGGAACATATCAACCCTTTGGCCGAACATACATTAGAACGTCAGGTTCTATAGAACAGTATCAATTGTGCCAGTTTCGGGCACTCATTTTCTCCCTTTAGCATGGCCTCATTGGGCCATCATACCAGTACTCATGCTTGCAAAAATGCTTACTCCGTTATACCGTTCGCTCCCATACCTCTTGACGAAAATAATAACCTGATTGTCCTTCTGGTTTTAGCCAACCGAGATAGACCAACAACATAAGGATTACCCCATGCTTCAGGCTTTCAGCAAAAACTTCCTGGGCAACTCTCCCAACTGGTACAAATACACCATTCTGGTCTTTTTGGTTGCAAACCCGATTCTCCTCGCCACTGTCGGCAGTTTTGTCACTGGCTGGATATTGATCGTCGAATTTATCTTCACTCTGGCCATGGCGCTCAAATGCTACCCGCTTCAGCCCGGGGGACTACTTGCCCTTGAAGCAATTTTTCTAGGTCTGGCTAAACCCGCAGCGGTCTACCAGGAAGTACTAGGGAATTTTGAAGTTATTTTATTGCTGATGTTCATGGTATCAGGCATTTACTTTATGCGTGATTTACTGCTATTTACCTTTACCAAACTCCTGGTTGGTGTGCGATCAAAACCATTTTTAGCACTATTATTCTGTTTTGCGGGCGCCATTCTGTCGGCATTCTTGGACGCTCTAACCGTCACTGCCGTACTGATCAGTGTCGCTATCGGTTTCTACTCGGTGTATCACAAAGTGGCCTCGGGAAAAGAAGTGCAACACGATGATGGCCATGACCATTCCAACGATGCCACCGTCTTGGAATATCACCGAGAAGATCTGGAAGGCTTCCGTGCGTTCCTTCGCAGCTTAATTATGCACGGCGCCGTGGGAACAGCACTGGGTGGCGTAACGACACTGGTCGGTGAACCACAGAATCTGCTCATTGCAGAAAAAGCTGGATGGAATTTTATCGAATTCTTCCTGATCATGGCACCGGTCACTATGCCAGTATTAGTCTTTGGCTTGGCCACCTGTGTGCTGCTGGAAAAACTTAGCTGGTTTGGCTACGGCGCCAAACTACCCGAGAATGTGCGTACTGTCCTTGAGGAATTTGACGCACATGAATCTAAAAAAATGACCAGCAAACACAAGGCAGCATTAATCGTTCAGGCCTTAGTTATTGTTTTTCTGGTGATTGGCTTGGCCTTCCACCTGGCTGCGGTCGGATTAATCGGCCTTACCGTTATCGTTCTATTAACTGCATTTAACGGCATTACTGAAGAACACCAAATTGGCCATGCTTTTGAAGAGGCCTTACCCTTTACTGCATTACTGGTTGTGTTCTTTGCTGTCGTAGCTGTCATTCATGAACAACACCTTTTCTCTCCGGTTATTTCAGCAGTACTTGCCATGGAGCAAAGTGTACAGCCGACCATGTTCTTTATCGCCAACGGGGTACTGTCAATGATTAGTGACAATGTATTCGTTGCAACGGTCTATATTAATGAGGTGAAAGCTGTACTGGATGCAGGAAAAATTTCCAGAGAACAATTCGATCTACTAACCATAGCCATTAATACCGGCACTAACCTACCCAGTGTCGCTACGCCGAATGGTCAGGCTGCCTTCTTGTTTCTACTGACCTCGGCATTAGCCCCCCTCCTCCGGCTTTCCTACGGCCGAATGGTCATCATGGCACTACCCTATACCATCGTTCTTTCCACTGTTGGCATTCTCTGCGTTACGTACGCTCTATAGAAACTAATCTAAGACGGCGTCATCTGGCGCCGTCAACCACACACACTTTCCATCACTGGCCTTATTAATTTGGGCCAGTTTCTCGTTATGTAATTCCAACTCTTCTTCATTGGCACGTATCACCCTGAGAGCAGCTCTCTCTGTAGGTAGGCGACGAATTTCATCCAAGCCATTGCTGGCACCTTGGCTATTTTTACCACCAAGTACCAAATCAACCTGCCCACCAGTCATTAGCAGATAGACATCACCTAGAATCTCGGCATCCAGCAATGCGCCGTGCAAATCCCTCTGGGAGTTATCGACACCATAACGTTTACACAAAGCATCCAGATTATTTTTTTGACCAGGGTGCATGTGCCTGGCCATCACCAGTGTATCCACCACAGTACAAACATCTGCCACCTGACCCGCGCCATCTAATTTGGCAAACTCATGGTCAATAAAGCCTACATCAAAAGGTGCATTGTGAATGACCAGCTCAGCCCCATTGATAAAGGCCAGAAACTCATCAGTAATTGCTGAAAAGACGGGTTTATCTGCAAGGAATTCATCGGTAAGACCATGAACTTCCATTGCCCCATGATCTACTTCCCGCTCAGGGTTGATGTATTGGTGATAATGGCGTCCGGTCAAACGACGGTTAACCAGCTCAACACAACCAATCTCAATAATTCGGTGGTCCTGGCTGGTTTCAAGACCCGTCGTTTCTGTATCAAGTACAACCTGTCGCACTATGGCTTTCACTATGGCTCTCACTCATATCTGGTAATTGTTTAAGTTTTGGTGGTACCCCTAAGGAAGGTATCCCTAAGAAATAGATGTCATCCCCTCACTCCAACTCATCAATACCACGATTGGCCAGCTGATCTGCTATCTCATTTTCCCGGTGACCGCTGTGTCCTTTAACCCAGAGCCACTCTACCTGATGACGTGCCGCTTCTTCTTCGAGACGTTGCCACAAGTCCACATTTTTGACCGGCTTCTTGCTTGCTGTCTTCCAGCCCCGCTTCTTCCAATTCTCTAGCCAGCTGGTGATACCCTGACGCACGTATTGTGAATCTGTCGTCAAAATTACTCGACAAGGTTGCTTCAATCCGGCCAGAGCTTCAATTGCCGCCGTAAGCTCCATGCGATTGTTGGTCGTTTCAACATCACCACCGTAAATTGTTTTTTCATTACCGTCATAGCGCAATAGAGCACCCCAGCCGCCTGGCCCTGGGTTTCCTCGACAGGCACCATCGGTAAAAATTTCTAACTCCTTCAACTACTTTTCTCCGGAAAGAGGTGTTTTGATGACACTATTCTTTTTCACTGCCGGTATCACTGGGATACCTATAGACCTCCACCTTCGAGGTCCAAGTGGTGTCGGTCGAGCGACATATTTTCGAGCAACCACGATATGGAATGCCCCCCAAGGCAACCGGTACTTTTGCCCAATTTTTTCCGTAAAGCCTACCTGATCATCAGCTCTTGGCCATTGGAACGGTAAAGGAAAGCTACCTGATACAGCCTTAATTGGCTGACAATTCAACAACCTCAACCAATCCAGTAATCGACGATGGCGTAAACTATGATGGCGCCAAATACTCTGAGATGAAAGCAATCTGGCAGGCCACTTCGTCAAACCAAATAAGCTGATAGGGTTCAACACCACTAACACCATATGTCCACAGGGTGTCAGCACCCGCGCTGCTTCTTTTAGTACCTCATGGGGGTATTGAGAAAACTCAAGTGCATGGTGAAGCAATACTGTATCAACCGTCTCTGATGGCAAAGGCAAACTATCGTAATCAGCAACCGCGTCACAATCACTTTGAGAGCCAAGCGATGCGCCAATAGAAAAGCTGTGAAGATGATTAAATTCACCCGTAAGCAGCTGATGTGGTGTCACACCCAAGTGCATCATCCTGTGGGCGCCTAATTCAGGCATGAGCAGAGTTAATGCTTCCCGTTCACGCTGCAATAGGTATTGGCCATAATGGGTCTGAAACCAGCCATCCAACGATGCCTGAGCAGTCGTCAAGGGGAACACTCGATGTTTTCCATCGAAATATGCTCTGGATGCTTGGAACAAGTTACGCATTCTTATCCCATCCTCATATTTTCTCAGCTCAATGACTCTATATCTGTGGCATTTACCAGACAGGTATTTACGCCACCTCTTCCAATTCGTTTATTATGGGTAATATATGCGTTGAAAACTACCGGAACCGATCATGTCTTTAATTGTTCATACCATCCCTGCATTTACAGACAATTATATCTGGCTGTTTCACCAGCCCGGTAACAACAGAGCCTATGTCGTCGACCCGGGTGATGCCAACCCGGTTATAGAAACTCTAAACAAATTGGAACTATCACTGGCAGGTATTATTGTGACCCACCACCACCCCGACCATGTGGGCGGTATCCACCAGCTACTCGATAAATACCCGGTACCTGTTTACGGCCCCAAGGGTATCAGCCAAGTCACCCATATTATGAAGGATGGTGACTCTCTGAATCTTGCAGAAACAGCATTTGATGTATTGGCAATACCAGGCCACACCCTAGATCACATAGCCTATTTTGCTGCTGATGAACCACTGGTCTTCTGTGGCGACACCCTGTTTGCAGGTGGCTGTGGCCGCCTATTTGAGGGGACACCTGAGCAAATGTGGCATTCTCTGTCTCGTCTGGCCAGCCTACCTGCTGAAACACTCATCTACTGCACTCATGAGTACACTCAAGCTAACCTTGAATTTGCCTTGGTAGTTGAGCCAGAAAATAAAGTATTACAACAAAGGGCCTTACAGGTACGACAAGAACGTCAACAGAACCAGTCTACGATTCCCTCGACACTGACCCAAGAGTTGTCATCAAACCCCTTTCTACGAGCGGACCAACCCAGTATCAAAAAAGCGGCCGAAGAGCATGAAGGACGACCCGCTAACTCTGACGAAGATACATTTGCCATCATCCGTCGCTGGAAAGATCACTTTTGAACACAACAAACACCAAGATTGCTCGCTTCATCACACCCTGCTTACAGAAAAACTATCATAAATTGATCCCAACAGGGTAGGCCGTTACAATCCTCCTCCAATTATGTACCGCTAACCTTTTACTCGTAATAATAACTATGAAAATTAAGATACGAGTCCTTGCTGCGCTTCTGGTTGTCCTTATCTCGGGGTGCGCACAACAAGCTACCCAAGAAGCGGCCTTACCTGTATCAAAGCCACAGCCAGAACCCGAACAAATGGCTGTTGCCATTGAAAAAAATGACTCAGCTCAAGCAACCAATAAGTCTACACTAGGTAAAGTTAAACTATCTTCAGACCCGAAGAAAGCCGCTCAGAATGACCTGTGGCAACGCCTTCGAAAAGGGTTAGAACTAAAAGAGCATTACGATAACCCCGGTATCGAAAAACAAGTGGCCTGGTACAGCAATAGCCAAACCTATATCGATCGCGTCATGCAAAGGGGCCAATTCTTCCTCTACCACATCATCACCGAATTAGAAGCTAACGATATGCCGCTGGAACTGGCCATGTTGCCCGCGGTAGAGAGTGCCTTTGACCCATTGGCCTATTCTCACAGCCATGCATCGGGCCTCTGGCAGTTCATCCCAAGCACAGGGTCAAGATTCGGCCTAAAACGTGACTGGTGGTACGACGGCCGCCGTGACCCAGTAGCGTCCACTGAGGCTGCTATTCAGTATCTAAAATATCTACATAAGTATTTTGATGGTGATTGGCTGTTGGCCTTGGCCGCCTATAATTCTGGTGAAGGCAATGTAAGGCGAGCCATCGAGCGCAATAAACGCGATGGAAAACCTACAGATTTCTGGTCACTGGGTTTGCCACGTGAGACGCGGGCCTATGTCCCTCAGCTATTGGCTATTTCACGTATCGTCGCCAACCCGGAAAAACATGGTATCGCTCTACCTGAACTGGCCAACAGCCCCTACTTCACCACGGTCAAACTTCCGGAACAAATTGACCTATCGAGAGCTGCAAAAATGGCACGTATCGATGCCAAGGAGCTCTTCCAACTCAACGCGGGCTACAGTCGAAGGGTAACTCACCCCGAAAGCCCTCAACATATTTTGTTGCCAATTCGTAAGGCCACACGCTTTCAAATGGCTCTGGCCCGCACACCAAGAGAAGAATGGGCACCCATTAAACAGTATGTCGTGAAATCAGGTGACACCCTCTCAGAAATTGCTCACCTGCACCGAGTACCTATCAAGTACTTGAGAAGCAAAAATTCACTCGCGGGTAATCACCTCAGTATTGGTCAGAGACTTAAAATTCCTGGCACAGGTT
>DRHD01000216.1 GCA_011049795.1 Porticoccus sp. | reverse complement strand
TACCACGTTTGGATTGGCACTATAAAGATTAATTTTTTCCGTTACGGTACCCGCCGGCACACTAATAACATGAACCCCAATATTTTCTATCACATTGAGCGTGCGGCCATTTGTCTGCCTATTCGCTTTACCAATTTCCGAAGCAGTGGTACCAGGAATGAATTTCACGAGGACTCGGTCATTGGCGAACGAGGGTACCATCCCTTTAGCAATGGCTGACCTATCGATACCCGGGCCGGACGGGTCATCGGCAATAGTTTCAACATTCAGCGACAGAAAACTGATAGCTAGCGCGCAATGAATCCATGTTCTTTTCATTAATCCCCCCTTGTCCACTAAAAAATGTGGTTATCGAGATTAATTAAGGTTCATGCAACCCGATTCTTCAAGTCGATAGATAGTTCGTTATCAGCTGACAGGTGCGCGCATTTACTACACATAGGAATAATAAAAATTCGAGTATAAAAAAATAAACGCTATATTGTATTCAGACAAGCGTTTGATGCCTCAGGTTTTTCAGTAGCTCTGAGCATTTTCGTCAGCAGTTGAGTAGCGAACCATTCAAGAACTGATGAGCCTTAAAGACCTAAATACCACTATGATCTACACCCATGTACTTCGACAAGGCACTAGATCTATTACTAGCCCGCTAGATAGCTTATAAGGGCATGAAGAAGCAGGGATGCTCTTCGCTCAAATGGTGCCTTTACAACCCACAACCGACCAAAGGCATCACAAACACATAGCCAGCCTTCTAAGTTAAACTCCCTCTTTCGCCATTGAATCCAACCTAAACCATAGCCTTGATCTGTACCATTTCAGCCATAACTAAGTAGTACGCAACAACGAACTAGCACATACATTTCTAGTACATTCTGCCCGTACAATGTATGACCAACATCCAAACCCGTATTTTAAATTAATCGCTTAAAAACAATGAGTTAAGTGTTTACAATTACTACCGATGTAGGTGTAAACGTTTCCCGCCGCCTCCACCAATTTGTTGAAATATTCTTTATCTTTCAACATATTACCAAATGGACGGGGAACCAGAAATGGGGACTCGTACATTTTGGTCATACATTCTTGCACGTTGTTTCTAACTTAAGCCCCCCCCCTTATATCTGTATTGAAAACTGTAGTTTTCTTAACGCCGCGCTCTACGGAAAAACTGGAACGCAGCGGAAATTTTGTCCCTGCTTACTTGTACTTGTTAAGGGTTTTCACTAACCAGCTCCCTAAATTTTTTATCCATGGAATAATCTACAACAAGTGCCACAACTATAAAGGTCGAACTCACTGGCAAGAGTGTGTTCAATTGATTTGTCTGACAATATGGTTAATGCTTAAGAGTAGAAAAATGTAATACATTGTTCTTATCGCCGTTATTAATGTCCAGGAAATCGAAGGTAATTCAATTCAACCAGGAGGGTTAATCTATGCAGTCTATCAAATCAATATTACCTCTGAAGGCCATGTCATATTTGATCAGTACTCGAATACTAAGGGGATTCTTTGCCCTTACTTTGGTTGTGGCAATAGCAGGTTGTAGCAACACTCCAGAGCGCAATGCAGTACCAAGAGCGTTAACCCTTCAGGCTGAAATTCCAGGGATCCCTAATGCGCGTTTTTGGGCTGATGAATGGCCTACTTTTTCTGTGGATATTTTTGAAACATATAGCAATGAAGATTTTCGCCGTGAATTCTCAGGTGTTTACGGAAAACCGCATAATTATTTAGCGATTTCCGGTGGTGGTTCTAATGGTGCTTTTGGAGCGGGACTGTTTGAAGGTTGGACTGTATCAGGAACCCGCCCGGAATTTTTCATGGTCACAGGTGTCAGCACGGGCGCATTAAGCGCACCCTTCGTTTTTCTTGGGCCAGACTATGATGGTGTTTTAAAAGCGGTCTATACAACCACTACCACTGAAGATATTGCACATGAGCGCAATATTTTTGCAGTATTCTTTGGCGATTCACTGACTGATACTGCACCGCTTCAGGCATTGATTGCGAAATATGTAAATGCAGAAGTTGTTGAAGCAATTGCCAGAGAGCATAAGAGAGGGCGTCGTCTATTTGTTGGCACGGTTAACCTGGATGCCGGACGCTCAGTAATTTGGAATATCGGTGCAATTGCAACGAGTAATCACCCGGGCAAGCTTAATTTGATCCATGAGGTTCTGCGTGCATCGGCGGCGATACCCATTGCATTCCCTCCAGTTATCCTGCCTGTTGAAGTTAACGGTACGCTCTACGATGAGATGCATGTCGATGGCGGTACCGGATCCCAAGTGTTTGTTTATCCTGCTGCAGTTGACTGGAGAATAATTACTAAAAAATTAAATGCACAAGGTCAACCAAAAATATTTGTAATCAGGAACTCATTTCTTGATCCAGACTACCAGGGTGTCAATCGAAGCGTAATGCCTATTGCATCAAGAACCATTGATTCCTTAATCCGAACTCAGGGTATAGGGGATATTTATCAAATCTACGCGCTATGTGAGCGTGATGGTAATGATTTTAATCTTGCTTATATTCCCGCAGATTTTACTGAAGAGCCCACAGAAGGTTTCGATCCAGTTTATATGGGGGCTCTTTATGAACGAGGCTACCAGATGGGGCTTGAGGGGTATCCTTGGAAAAAAGCACCCCCAGGATTTTTGATAAAGGATATTGGAGACTAATTGGTATAGTAGTAAGTAAGGCTCGGCCCTACACATTCTATTATTTGTAGTAACTCGGGCTTGATCTGACAGTTACCCGTTTTTCAGTGGTTCCTGTCAGTTTAGGTTTGAGCTAAATTCTTCTCAGCCCAAATCAATGTACCATCAAGTAGTGTTTCAATAGGCGTCCGCCCACAGCACATTTTCCCGAAGCCCACCTCTAGTAAACGACATACTCTCCAAGGTTTTTAGCTTCACCAAGATGAAATCTTGCTGCATCCAGTCATTGAATTTTAGTGTGCAGCCCTCTCCTAAACACCTTATAACTATCGACACCTGATAAAGACCACCAATTAAACTCCCTCTTTCGTCATTGAATCCAATCTAAACCATAGCCTTGATCTGTACCATTTCAGCCATAACTGAGTAGTACACAACAACAAGCCAGCTCATACATTTCCAGTACATTCTGCTCGTACAATGCATGGCCAACATCCAAACCCGTATTTTAAATTAATCGCTTAAAAACAATGAGTTAAGAGTTTATAATTACTGGTGATGTAGGTGTAAACGTTTCCCGCCGCCTCCACCAATTCGTTGAAATATTCTTTATTTTTCAACATATTACCAAGTGCACGGGGAACCAGAAATGGGGACTCGTACATTTTGGTCATACATTCTCGTACCTCTGGCAGGTACTACTTCCAAGATAAAAGTGGTATTTTCTACTTCAGGGTAGTGACACCATTATTCCTTCGTGACCGCTTCCCTAATCTACAAAAAGAACTCCGCTGGTCATTGCACACTGCGAGTATTAGAAAAGCGAAACAACAAGCTACAAGGTTGTATCTAAATTTCCTAGAGCCAAGAGACGACACTCAACAAAGTTGGATTGCTGCTTTCATCACCGGTGATAGAATTGCCAAATACACGTTATTCATTAGACTAATCAGAAAGCGAAGCCTTTAACCACGACAAAAACGTGTTCACTTTCCGCGTATTCCTTTGCTCTGGTAAACAAAGAGCGGTATACCCAGCGCCTTTCAGTTGAATTTTTTCTTGATAAGGTATTAATAGATTTCGCTTAACCATATCAGCTACCAGTGTGGAGCTTGCCAAAGCTGCCCCTTGGCCTGCGATGGCGGCTTGTAGTACGTTTTGTTCTTCTTCAAAGCGCACGATATTTGGATCGGTTAATTGGATGTCGGCCGCATTTAGCCAACTCTTCCAATTAATTTCGGCAAACACATTTTGCTGCCAAGCTGTTTCAATTAAGGTGACGCCGTTAAGCCCTTGTGATAAATCCATCATTCCAGGTGATACATAAGCGCCGAAGGTTCCTTCAAATAGCCTGGTTGCGTCAAGCCCTGGATATGGACCATGTCCGTAGCGGATTGCAATATCAACTCGCCGTTCTTTAACCAGATCGAGGGGAGTGGTTGTGGTATCCAGCTGTACGCGAAAATCTGGATTGGCGGCGTAAAATTCGATCAGGCTCGGTACTAAACGCAAGGTTGCAAACGATGCAGTGGTCGACACAGTGATGGCGCTTTCCTCAGATAAGATATTTTCAAGGGTATTGCGAATATCCAAGAAGGCACGTGTTAATACGGGGGCAAGTTCTGCGCCTGCGGGTGTAAGCTCGATTAGACGTGTTTTACGCACAAATAATTGAACATTTAACTGTGATTCCAATGCGCGAATCTGATGGGAGACTGCTGCTGATGTGACAAAAAGTTCTTGTGCCGCGGCCTTGAAACTGCCGAGCCTTGCAGCGGCTTCGAAAGTGCGCAAGGCCGATGGTGAAGGCAAACGTCCGAACATCACTGTCTCCTACAGATAAGTATTTCTCACTTATAAACTAGTTCTTCCCTTTTGTAAAACCCTCTGTTTTGAAAAATAATACATCTGTTCCTAGCGGCTCCTTCAACGTAAGAGGTTAACAATGTCGGTAAAAATTGATGTGTTCAGTGATTATGTTTGCCCGTATTGCCTTTTGATTGAAGGAGTGTTGGCCGAGGCCACACAAGGGTTGAATGTGGATATTCAATGGCAACCCTTTGAATTGCGCGCAGCGCCTACACCCACTTTGCGCCCGGAAGACGACTATCTTCCCCAAGTTTGGAAAAAATCGGTTTACCCATTGGCGCAACGATTGGGTGTGCCAATCCAATTACCGAGTATTTCGCCGCAACCGTATTCTCGGTGGGCGCATGAAGGTTTTCAGGTCGCCGAGGCGAATGGTAAAGCCGACGCCTATAAGGACAGAATGTTTCGTGCGTTTTTTCAAGAGGATCAAGACATCGGCAGTCTTTCGGTGCTGGGCGCGTTGGCAGACGAAGTAGGGCTGGATAAATCTCAATTTTTGGTCGCCTTAGGCGATGGCAAATACACGGATCGTCACGAGGCCTTACTGGAGAGAGCCAAGAAACTTGGTGTGCAATCGGTGCCAAGTCTATATATGGACGGTCAATTGATTCAAGTGGCATTTGATCCTCAGGTCTTGCGCAGATATTTACTGGAAAAGTATGAAGATGCGTCAATAACTCAGGCTAACGTTTAAACCAAAAACACATTCAACCACAACATTTGACGACAAAGCGTCAATAAACAAGATCAGGAGAAACATGATGAACCTACAAGGTATTACAACTCAACCCGACCCTTACAAGCCCTATCTACTTTCGCAGGCGATAAAAGCTGGGCCGTTTGTTTTTGTATCTGGACAAGCTGGCTACGATAACGATGGCAATATCGTTACAGGTGGATTTGCAGCGCAAGGTGAGCAAGCATTTTCGAACCTTAACCGTGCACTCACCGCCGCCGGTAGCTCTTTGAAAGAGGTGGCCAAGGTAACCATTTTTGTTACGGATATGACTCAGTTTGACGAGGTTGTAGCGTTGCGCCGAAAGCACTTTTCACAACCATACCCTGCGGATACCATTGTCGAGGTAAAGGGGCTTTATACGCCAGAAGCGATGATTGAAATCGAGGCCATTGCCCTGGCGAATGAGCCGGTTGGCGATTAACTACACGGTTATAAGTGAGCGTACTTAGTTAAATAACTATTGAGTAATAGACACCAGCAATAAAAAAGCTTGTGTTTATTTCTCTTCCCCAGAATTGCACAGCATTACCTTGAGGAGAGCTAAGATGTCGAATAAACATGCCAAACTATTTGAGACACTTCAGATTGGAACTAAAACACTTCGTAATCGTATCGCGGTTGCACCGATGACTAGGGTTAGCGGTGAAGAAGATGGAACTGTAGGCCGGCTAATGCAGGAATACTATGAGAGCTTTGCCGAAGGAGGCTTTAGCTTAATCGTAACAGAAGGTTTGTATACCGACGAACACTATAGTCAGGGTTATTATCGGCAGCCTGGCATTGCTACGGCTAAGCACAGTGAAAGCTGGAAATCCGTTGTGAAGAGTGTTCAGGATAAGGGCTCAATTTTTATAGCTCAGTTAATGCATGCTGGTTCGCTTTCCCAATTTAACTCGTATAAAGATAGTTCTGCTGGGCCATCCGCTGTCCAGCCGACGGGTGAACAGATGCCGTTTTACTACGGGGAAGGAAAATATAATGTCCCCGTTGCTATGAGCCAGCAAGATATTAATGATGTGATCTCTGGCTTCGTACAGGCTGCAGAGTTTGCCAAATCGGCAGGCTTTGATGGTGTAGAAATTCACGGTGCCAATGGTTACTTGTTAGATCAATTTTTGACAAATTACAGTAATCAACGAAGTGACCGTTATGGCGGCGATATTACCGCGCGCCTGCGTATCTATCAGGAAGTGATCGAGGCAGTAAGACATGCCGTCGGTAACAATTTTATTGTGGGTGTCAGGTTCTCGCAAAAAAAGGTGAATGATACCGATCACGTCTGGTCAGAAGGCGAATTGGCAGCGGAGAAGGCGTTTGGATTAATGCGTGAATGCCAGGTTGATTATATTCATACCACTGAGCCTGTGCTGAATGATCCTGCATTTGAACAGGGCGCTTCGTTGGCGGCTCTGGCGAAAAAGTACAGTGGTCTGCCGGTAATTGCCAATGGCGGTGTCAGAGAGCCCGACCTGGCGCTGTCTGTTATCGAGCGCCGAGAAGCGGATGTGGTTACGTTAGGGCGAACAGCACTAGCCAACCCTGACTGGCCAACCGCTGTAAGGAATGATGTGCCACTTAAGGATTTCAACTATGCCATATTGGCGCCGATAGCGAACCTCGAATCCGCCAAAAAGTATGCTGAATTAAAAGAGTTGATGGAATCATCTCGCTGACCGGAACCATCCCAACCTAAAGATTCACCAAGAACACCTTTGATCTCCAGGACATTCATACCCATCGTTTTATCGTTGCCGGTATCGTAAGATTGCCCAATCTTTATATTGATCCCCTTGTTAGTTGCGCCCAAACCCACCTGAGTATAAACCGCCAATGGATCAGACATATCCTGCACCTCATCCGCTTGCTTCTCGGATGTTTCGCTAGCAAAACCATATGAAGGAATAATCAGTATTCCCAATGCGAAAGCAAAGAAGACAGATAATCGATTAAAAGGTCTATCTGTATAGCCACCATTCCATATATAGGTGTTGGCTGAAAGTGAAGCCGCCGTAGGCAAGGTGCTGATAATCGTTTTTTGAACACGCCATATTACATTATTCATATAGTTCCCTTCATGGCCTTTGTTGTCAGCATCGTTATTGATTCCACCAGCGTTGGTAATTAGAGCCCATAGTAACCGCCTAATAAAGCCTGAATTGGCGCTTAGTTAGGACTTGCTTGCACTCTTTATCTAAGGGGGGATTACCGGACCAAAATCGGATAACCCCCCAGGTAAAAAAACCCCGCTAACACGGGGTTCCTGAATATCCATTTCTTTATTAGTGCCTACACCTTATTTTTTAAGGGGAATGAGTCCGGTGTATGGCTTACCACGTGCCACTGGCGTGTGCGGGTATTTCTTGATTTGAGCTTCATGTCTTTCTTTCATATGGTCGAATGCAGGCCATGCCCAGAGGAATTGAGCCTGTAACGGGTGTTCCTCACGTGGATCTTTTATAAGATCAAAGAACCCTTTGCCAGCCAGTCCGGGAGCAGAGCCAGCAAAGTGCCGCTTATACGACTGCTTCACGATAGCTGCTAGCTGTGGGCCTTGATATATAAAAACATGATCTCGGCGGCCATGCTTATCACCATTCAGCAACAATGCCGTTTGGTCGATGCCGTCAATAACGCGGTCTCTAGGAACTTTATCCATCTTTCCACCTAAACGAGCAAACGTGGTAAACAGATCGGCTACGTGGACTATGTCATGTACGACTGCGCCCTTTTCTATAACACCGGGCCAGTATGCAAATGCAGGTACGCGTACACCGCCCTCAAGAAAATCATTTTTACCGCCACGGAAGATGCCGGGATTATGGTACGTAGTATCAGGCCATAGTGCTTCCATCGGCCCGTTGTCAGCCATGAGGATGATCACGGTGTTATCGGCAATACCGAGTTTTTCGGTTAAGGCAACAATCTCACCAACTTGTTTGTCAAAACGGGCAAAACTCTCAGAACTAAACGTTCCGTTTGGCGTCTTTCTGGGTGTATCGAGCGGGTTATCGATTTCAAGCAAATTCGGCCACCAGTCCAGCAGGAAGGGCTTGTCGTCATCCGCATGTTTTTTAATGAATTCTTTTACACGCCCATATGCCATTTTATTGAATTCATGGTATTCCTTGGTTGTTGCTGGCGTTGAGATCTCTTTGCCTTTTTGTCCCTTGAAACCTTCTACGGCCCATTTCCAGTCTAATGGTCGAAAATTCTGATCAAGTGCATATTGGTCCCATGTGTCTTTTGTCCAGCCAATAGTTTTGCCTGTTGCCTCAGCCTCCGGTGTGAACATTTGGCCCGCAAACTGGTTATACAGGGTAAAGACAGCTTCATCAAAACCTTGGTTATGCAGGTAGGATTCTTCCATATCACCAAAGTGTGACTTCTCGAAGAAGCCAGTGTTGTAGTCATCACCAAGTACTTCGGCAATAGTGACTTCAGAAGCGGGCAGTCCCATCCTGTGAATAGGGAAAATCGGGAAGATCATACCGCTACGTACAGGCTGTCGGCCTGTCATTGCTGCAACGCGCGTAGGTGTACAGGACGGTTCCGAGTACATTCGGGTGAAGGTCATGCCATCAGCAGCCAATTGATTGATGTTTGGTGACACGTAACCGGTCACGTTATTAAGCATCGGGTGACCAATCGCGCCATACTTCATGTCATCCCACATGATGTGAATAATATTAGGGCGTTTGCCATGCTTCTTGTATAGAGCACCAAGTTGCTTTTGAATTGCGGTGTCTTCTTTCTTCCACTTGTCGCGATATTGCTCTTTGACGAGCTGGAATTCAGTATCATGGATAATGTCTTTTGCATTAGCTAACGGTGCAAGTAGCATTCCCATAAGTAGGGCGGGGAACAGTAGTTTCATGGTGGAGGGCCTCTTCCGTTCTTGATTTGTTTCACACTGTCTCTCGTATGAGGCTAGAAGTTAACGTAAAAAAATACAAGAAAACTGCGCCTTCTCTTCCTGTTGCAATCAACTTCAATGTATTCAAAATACTGCTTGGCATATTTGAGAACAGTTCATCAACAAATGATGTTGAATGGCCTCCGTCTCCCATCACCAACAACTGCGGGACTTTGGGTATCTTATATGGAGAAAGCCTCTCCACCCTTCCCCATAACTGGGTAGTTACTTAATATTCATATATTGGTCTGTTAGATGCTTTTCTAGCCATTTCTAAAAACGTCTAACTGACTATGTGAAATAAAAACTAAGGCGGCGGTCTACAAAAAGAAAGCCAATAAAAATGAGACTATTGGGCACAGCAGCATGAAGGTGTATGAAGGATCAATGACAAATTGAATCAATAGGTTCTATTTAAATAGTGAACAGTCCTCTCCTAGACACCAACCACTCTCGTAATACCGTCTAAGAGTCATGCAGCATTAAACTTTCGGCGGCAAACAGCTGTTCGATCTTCAATTCGCTGCGGCTTAAACTCTGTTGATAGGAATATCTGAACAGTGTTTCCAATGTCTTCCGGTTATTTTCGATACCGTAGCTGTAAAAGTTGTTCCCCATCAGTGCCTTGGTTTGCTCCAACTCTTGAGCGAACCAAGGCAGTGCATTCATCACCCATCCTAACTTGGCCATGTACTGATAGTTGATCATCTTGGCTTCGACGTAGGCATCAAAGACTGCTTTGGCTAACCAGGGTTCTCGCTCTAGTAGGCTGCGTCGAATCGCCACCGCGTGCATGATCGGAAAGATGCCTGTCTTCTGGAAATAAGCCTGCTCGGTGGCGCGAGAATCCACAAACAAACACTTGACCTTCGGATGACCTTGGGTGAAGGCTTTAGGCTCTGCGGCATGAAACAGCGCATCGACCTCACCAGAGACCAGTAGCTCGGACTCGTCTTTACCTGCGCTGCCATTGACAATTGATACACCCTCTGGCCGCATCGCTTCCTGCTTTGAGAGTTTACCAGCGGTATCCGCGGAGGAATCCCCTGCGGCCACCACCCACTCGATATCGCTAGGTTTTATACCGTATTCATCCTGAAAGATACCCCGCAACCACGTCAGCGAGGTAGAAGAGTAACCGTTAACACCTATACGTTTGCCGATTAGATCTTCGGGCTTTTCGATACCGCTATCCGTGTTAATAAACACGCTTTTATGGCGGAACAGGCGCAGAGGAAAGATGGGCAGCAGTGTATAGTCACGAAACCCCTCATTCGCATAGGCTAGCAT
>DRHD01000215.1 GCA_011049795.1 Porticoccus sp. | reverse complement strand
TGGATCATAGTACCCATGGCGCCATCAAGAATGAGGATGCGATTACGGGCTGCCTGGTGGAGAGCGTTTATACGAGTTTGCTGGTTATTCAAGGTGTTTTCCATATTCTAGTAGTTAGAACCAATATTCCAGTCGTTAGAACCATTTTAATGCTGTTGTGGAAAGGGGGCGCATTCTAACAGATATTCAGGCAGGCTCTCAGCCAGTCTCTTGGCTTAATTATGGGTATTGTCATCTGTTCTGACCAATAGGTAACCATCATTAATAGCGGTTATAAATTATCATTGTTGCATTGTCGTCACATGACAAGAATGTTAGAATACATGACTAAATTACTCAGGTATAGATTCCAGGTATTTTTAATGCTCAACATCACTATCACCGAATCCGCTCAAAAGTATTTAGCCGACTTGCTCAGTAAGCAGGACTGTGAAGGTATCGGCATCAGAATGTTTGTTGCCGACCCAGGTACGTCCAAGGCGGAAACCTGTATTGCCTACTGTCGTCCTGGCGAAGAAGAGGAAGATGAAACGGTGATGGAACTTGATGGGTTTAAGGCTCATTTTGGCCAGAGAAGTTTACCTTTCCTTGAAGATGCAAAAGTCGATTATTCAGACGATAAATTTGGTGGTCAGTTAACCATCCGTGCACCTAATTCACGGATGCCCCAAGTCAATGACGGTAGTCCTGTCGAAGACAAGGTTAATTATGTGCTGCACAATGACGTCAATCCTGGTTTGGCCTCCCACGGAGGGATGATCAGCCTGGAAGAGGTTGTAGATGATGTGGCTATCTTGCGTTTTGGTGGTGGTTGTCAAGGTTGCGGTATGGTCGATGTCACCCTGAAGGAAGGGGTTGAGAAAACTATCTTGGAGAAGATCCCTGAACTGAAAGGGATTCGGGACGTTACAGATCACTCAGATAAAAGCCAATCCTATATGTAAGCGCCTTTTGTGGCAGTCTCTTGCTCTATATACACATTTTAATTTATGCTGACCAAACCAAAATAACAACTATAGTGGTTTTTTGGTCCGCAAGGAGTGAATGTGTCTAGGTTACGTGAATTTGATCGCACTGATGTTGTAACGAAGGCTTTGAATCTATTTTGGTCTGATGGGTATAACGCCAGCTCAATCAGTAAATTAATAGATGTTATGGGTATTAATCGCGGCAGTCTCTATGCCACGTTTCACAATAAGGCCAGCCTTTTCTCCGAGGCAATGACCAGCTTTACAAACAGCTCTTGGGATTTTGATTCAGCGAGACTGGTGGGTGTTGAAGACCCCCTTCAGGATATTCGCAGGTTTTATTACAGCAAATTTCTTCGTGAAGGCGAGACGATTTCCAATGGTTGTCTTCTATTTAACACCGTCTCAGAGCTCAGCAACACCTTGCCAGAGGTTGCAGGCGAGGCCCGTGATCATTTACTTGAGTTGAGGCGGCTATTTCTAAAGCGGCTTACAGAGGCCCGTGACAACGGCATGATTGATAAGGAAAAAGATCTTGATGTTCAAGCAGATTACCTGCTCGCCATGATTGCTGGTTTGCGTATTCTTTCCAAGATGGATTTCGATAGGGCTTCGCTGAAAAAAGTGATAGATACGATGGTGGATGGGCTTTCCAACTAGAATGTGGTCACATAAAACCATAAAAAACGGGCACATAGGCCCGTTTTATGATATTTTTCTTTAAGTTTTATTTTTGGCTACTTAGTTCTTTCTGATAGGACATCCTTTAGTTTCTCTCGCATATCACGCAGGGCTTTTTCAGTTGTCTCCCAGTCTATGCAGGCATCGGTAATCGAGACCCCATACTCAAGGTCATCCAGATTTTCTGTGATTTTTTGATTACCTGCTTTCAGATTACTCTCAACCATAATGCCGATGATAGACTGATTGCCTTCGATAATTTGATTGGTCACATTCTCCATCACCAATGTTTGTAATTTGTGATTTTTATTGGAGTTGGCGTGACTGCAATCCACCATGATGTTGGTAGGGATGCCGGCATTGATTAATTCCTGCTCTGCAATGGAAACACTGACAGAATCATAATTTGGTTTGTTATCTCCGCCACGAAGAACTACGTGGGCATAAGGGTTTCCAGCGGTTGTAACGACCGAGACGCTTCCTTCTGAATTGATGCCCAAGAAGCGGTGAGGGCTGGCGACAGACTGAAGGGCATTGATAGCGACGGTCAAACTACCATCTGTTCCGTTTTTGAACCCTACCGTTGAGGATAGCCCTGAAGCCATTTCCCGGTGAGTTTGAGATTCAGTAGTCCTGGCACCAATGGCAGACCAGGAAATCAGGTCTTGCATGTACTGGGGGGATATAGGGTCCAGTGCTTCTGTAGCCGTAGGTAAACCCAGTTCAGACATATCCAGCAGCAACTGGCGGCCCACATGTAGCCCATCAGTAATTTTGAAGGAATCATTGAGATAGGGATCGTTAATCAGGCCTTTCCAGCCTGTGGTAGTGCGTGGTTTTTCAAAATAAACCCGCATGACAACATAAAGCGTATCGCCTACTTCATCAGCCAGTGCTTTCAAGCGGTTGGCGTAATCCTTTGCTGCGGTGATGTCATGAATTGAGCAGGGGCCAATGACGACCAGAATACGGTGATCCTTCTTATCGAGAATATTCTGGATCGTGGAGCGTCCTTCTGTAATCGTTTTACGGGCGGCATCCGTGATCGGAATTTCTTCTTTCAGGGCCTTAGGTGTTACCAGTACATCCTGTGAGCGGATGTTGATGTTTTCAACAGCTTGAGTCATTTACTTTCCACGCCAACAAATATGTTCATAATTAAGCCGACTATTCTACATTAAATATTGAGTTTGGGGCACTGGTAGGGCTCTGTGATATGGGCCGTACGGGCGGTTAGCAGCGGATGATGGCCATAAAAGCAGTAATAACTTTATATACTTTCAAGCCCACTCAGACGATTTCAAGCTGATTGATGAGTGGAAAATACAGGGCTATTTTAATCGGCGTATCATCCATCTGGTTGAAAAGTGCAGCGTAGTGTTCCAATTGACCCCTGTACTGCTGGACTTGATGGCTAAGAAACCCTTGCTGTGACTCACTCTCTGCAGGTTCTGCCATTTTGTAGTCAATAATCCAACGAATGCCATCTGCTACAAAGGTACGATCCAGAACGGCTGTTTTGTGCTTACCACCCTGTGTGATATATCCAATGGCATATTCACACAGGCTTTCAGAGTGCTGATTGCTGAGTATCCACTGGGCGGTATCACTCTGAAAGCAGTTGGTAATAGCGCGACATATTACCTCTAAAGCCTCATCGGTTTGACTGACCCCCAATTGTCGCAGCTGGATATCCCAGAATGGCTTCCGGTTATTGATGGTATCTAGATTCCAGGTATTGACACCCTCCACAACGATTTGCCGAAGTATACGGTGAAGCACCGTTCCGGTATGACGTGCTGCAGGGTTCCGCTCAGTCAAGGGGCCTTGATCATGGTCTTGGGGTGCTTGCTCGATAACGACGGGTGCATCACCCTTTACAGCGATAATTTTTGGGTGTTGCCAATCTGTAGGGAGCCGCTGCAGGTGATCAAGTGTTGGAATCGGCTCATTAGTCATCTCCTCACCCTCGCCCTCACCCTGTTGCTGATAGTGACAATGAATACCCTGTGCTTTAGCTTCAATGGCAGATTCAAGTACCGGCCAGAGGCTTTCCAGAAGACTGTTTGCGGTAGGTTTTAGCTCGTTGTCGGTGGTGTACATCAAGTGCAATTTTTTGATAGCACGGGTGGTTCCCACGTAAAGAACACGAGCTTTTTCTAATTGATTTTTTAATTGGTGTTCTCGTTGCAGGTATTTGAAGAGTGGGTCTGAGTCTTGGCCCGTCTGCTCAAGCGGACCGATAATAAGCTGGTTCTCGCCCTGTTTGCTTACCCTTTCTTGCCACAGCATCAACTGCTTGTCATCACCGCGAGGTTTTCGGTTAAGGCCGGGGATGATGACCGTATCAAACTCAAGCCCTTTGGCTTTGTGAATGGTCATCACATGGAGGTTGGGGTCTGCTTCCTGGTCAGGTTTGGCATACAGTGACTGTACGGCTTTTTCAAAGGCGGGCCAGTCACTGATTGTTCCACCCGTCTCCTGCTGTTCAATTAAATCGAGGTATTGCTGGCATTGCTCTAACTCTGTGGTGGAGACC
>DRHD01000214.1 GCA_011049795.1 Porticoccus sp. | reverse complement strand
GTGTTAAGTGCCATAACGCGACTGCCCTTCGTGCAGGTTTATCTGCGGTCAGATTTAGCCAAACTAGTGGTTTTGATGACTCGTGAAATTTCTGATGTTGCAAAAGCCTGTGGCACAAGTATGGGGGACTACCCAGAACTGGATATATTGCCACTGCTTGATGGACCTGTGGATGAGGCTGTATCTCGAGTACAGGCAAAAGGAGAAGACTTTATCCTACAGGGGATGAAAGATTATAAGGCTTCGATGCTGCTCGACATCTTAAATGAACGGTGTACAGAATTAGAAGATACAGCTGGTTATGTCATCGAGAAAGCCCAAAAATATGATGTGAAAGTCCCTTATCTGGAATTCGCATACCAGGCCGTCAAAGGGACACAACAAGAATTTGGAGGACAAATTGAAATCTAGTTGGCCATTACTCAACCCATTTACGAATAGTGAGATTGATAGAATCCATCTTATGGCGTTGCGCATATTACAAGATATTGGAGTTCGCGTAGATAATGAAAATGCCCGTGTAATACTTAAACAAGCTGGCGCGATCGTAGATGATGACAGCAATATTGTCCAGCTGCCTCCAGATTTGATTGATCTGGCTTTGGAAAGTGCTCCTTCCGATATTTATCTATATGAAGCTTCAGGGCGCGAAATGCCCTGTAGAGCTGGTGTAAATTACATGGGAACCCAGGGCTATGCGGCAAATTTTTATGATCCCAATCAAGATAGGCTGCGCACCCCTGATGAAAATGATGTAGCCCAATGGGCTCGCCTGGCAGATTATTTATCTGATGTGCGAATAGTACAACCCATTACTCAAAATGCTAGCATGAAGCCGGTTGAATCAGCCCTGCGAATGGCGCGCACAGTTGTATTGAACACGAGAAAGCATTACCTTGCCCAACCCTTAGAAGTGGAGGAGGCAGAAATCTGGTTCGATCTGAGCAACATTATTGCACAGGGGGATGAAGTAAAGCGAAAAGGACTGGTCACTTTTATGGCAACTTGCATAAGCCCGTATCAGCTTGATGCAACGAACACAGCTTTGCTGATGTTGGCTGCGCAACGGGAAATCCCCGTTGCCTTTTTCAGCGGAGCATTAGCTGGTGCGACTGGACCAGTTACCCTGGCTGGAATCTTAGCTCAACAGAACGCAGAAGTTTTGTTTGCTCTTGTGCTGAGTCAGTTAACGAAACCTGAGGCGCCATTCATATATGGTATGGCTTCTAGCATTATTGATCTGCGGTCAGGAAATAGTCTCTATGCTCCCATCGAATACTCACTCTTGAAAGTTGCATCAGGGCAGCTATCTCGATACTATCATTTGCCTTTTTACTCGGCGCTTTCTATGGCGGATTCTGCAAGTATCGATGTGCAAAATGGTGCAGAGAAAGCTCTCACTGTTTTACTTACTCTTCTTAGTGGAGCTAACTTCACCTCTGGTGGAGGAAACCTGGCTACAGCCTCGACAGCTGCCTATGAACAACTAGTAATTGATCACGAGATCTACAGAATGGTGAAACGTTTCGTTAGAGGCATTGAAATATCTGAGGAAACATTAGCCTGGGATGCTTTTCTTCGTGTGGGCATTGGTGGTAGCTTTTTATCTGACAAACATACCATTGACTGGATGCGCAGCGGTGAACATTTCCTCCCTCATATCACAAATCGGAACGGTGTTCGTGGTGAGAGTATGCTAAAAAGGGCTCATTCGGTTGTTGAACACGTTCTTTCTGATCACCAGGTGAATATTCCTGATACAGTGGTTGATGAAGTAAACACCTATGTAAATAAACGGTTGTCTCAACTAGTCTAGTTTCTTGAGGAGGAAGACCACGTGAGTATAACAAACCACATTATCGAATGGGTTGATGATCACCAGACTGAGCTGCTCGAGTTTGCCAGCCAATTAATCGCCACACTTAGTGTGAACCCTCCTGGTGATGAAACACAGATGGCATCTGTAATCAGTGCAAAAATGGTAGATCTTGGGTTGGGTCAACCTCAAACTCTGGCAAAGTCGAAAACGCGTCCCAATTTGATCCTGGAAATTGAAGGAAACAGTTCTTCCGGTCCATCTTTAATGCTCAATGGCCATATGGATACCAAGCCTGTAGGAGACCGTGATCGTTGGAACACAGATCCTTTTGATCCTGTGATAAGTAACGGTATGCTATATGGACTGGGTTCTGCTGATATGAAAAGTGCTTTGGCAGCAATTGTCTATGCGGCATCCTCCATAAAGGCGATGGGGATCGATTGGGGGAGCAAATTGATCCTGACCTTTACAGCCGATGAGGAAGCAGCTGGTACATTTGGTGCTGAATATATTGCGCAAGAGGCGGGCATAAATGCAGATATTGCATTAATTGGTGAGCCAGTGGGAATCAAGAAAGACTGGGAATACATCGGACTGATATCTCGGGGTGAGACGTGCTATCGGATCAAAGTTCGAGGTACACAGATGCACTCTAGCATTGCCGATTTAGTTCCATCAGTAAACGCTAACGTCAAGATGGCAGAAGTATTGGTTAGAATGAGTCAAGAATTAGAGTTTGCTTTTGAACCACACCCATATTGTCCTCAAGGTGTAACGATGGGAGCAGGGGTCATGGTCTCGGGGGGAGTATCTTATGGAGTTTTACCAGGGTATGCAGAATTCTCTACCGATGTAAGATTGCTTCCCGGTATGACTGTGGAGGGGGTGCGAAAAGATGTGGAAACCTTTTTGGATAAATTAAGAAGGGAAGATCCTGAATTAGAGGTTGATGTTGAATTCGAACCCCCACCACTGGGTTATATCCCACCTGTGGTTGTTTCAGAAAATGAGCCTTTTATTCATCATCTTCAATCCGCTGCCCAAAAAGTGTTGGGGCAAACTCCGCCATTCGGTGCTTTCCCAGCTTGGACAGATGCGCGTTTTTTCGATAGCATTGCGGGGATTACTACTATCCCAGCTTTTGGGCCAGGGTTGTTAACGGTCACCCATGCACCAAATGAGCATTTATCAGTAGAAAGCATTATTCAAGCCTGCAAAATGTATGCTATTGCCGCTATGGAATATCTGACAGATGGGAGTTAGTGAATGTTGCTACTGAAGACAAAGTCTAACCGGTTCAAGTATATTCAGAAAGGAGGTGGCTCTATATAGTTAATGTTTTTTAATTAGATACGTAGATCAGTTTTCTAGTTAAATGAAGTAAGTTAGTAGATAAATAGCATGAAGAATTTCAATTGGTCAGCTGTTATGGCGGCGGTAGTTATTATGATGGTTCCAATGCTCATCATCTATCTC
>DRHD01000213.1 GCA_011049795.1 Porticoccus sp. | reverse complement strand
GTGGACGGTGTATACTCTGCCGACCCCATGATAGACCCAAATGCTACTATGTACTCTCATCTAACCTACGACGAGGCCTTAGAGAAAAAACTCGGGGTCATGGATTTAACAGCCATTTGTCTCTGCCGTGAGCAAGAGATGCCGCTGAGGGTATTCCGTATGTCCAAACCCGGTGCACTGTTGAATATTGTTGTCGGTGGTGATGAGGGAACGTTGATCAAGGAACGTCACAATGATTAATGAGCTGAAGCAAGATGCTGAAGTGCGGATGACCAAGAGTGTCGAGGCGCTGGGAAATGCATTTAATAAAATTCGGACTGGCCGGGCTCACCCTAGCCTGCTGGATGGCCTGATGGTTTCTTATTACGGTGTTGATACACCGTTAGGTCAAGTAGGAAATGTTTCTGTACTGGATGCGAGAACCCTATCTATCTCCGTCTGGGAAAAGAGTTTGGTGCCTGAAGTTGAGAAAGCGATTCTCAAGTCGGATCTAGGGCTTAATCCTTCCACGATGGGAGAGCTGATTCGCATCCCTATGCCTCAGTTGACTGAGGAAACTCGCAAAGGCTTTATCAAAAAAGCGCGAGCAGAGGCTGAATCTGCTCGGGTATCTGTTCGTAATATCCGCCGAGATGTGTTGTCGGATATTAAGGAATTACAGAAAGATAAAGAGATTAGTGAGGATGAGGAGCATCGCGCTCAGGATGAGGTGCAGAAAATTACTGATAAGTACATTCAACAGGTCGATAAGGCGCTTTCTGCTAAAGAAGTCGACCTTATGGAAATCTGATTGATCCTCTTGGGACTTTTACCCTGACAATGAGCACACCGCTAATCCGGCCCTCTCAAACGCACCCCCTGCGTCATGTGGCGATTATCATGGACGGCAACAACCGTTGGGCTACCCAGCGGGGGTTGTCTGGTGCTGCTGGTCATGAAGTTGGCGCAGAAAGAGTCAGGGATGTTCTTGATGCCTGTCAAAAGCACGATATTGACGTGCTCACACTGTTTGCCTTTAGTAGTGAAAACTGGAAGCGCCCTGAGGTTGAAGTCAGGGCATTGATGTCGCTGCTGGCCAGCTACCTGAAAAAAGAAGTGAAACAGTTAAAGGAGCGGGGTGTCAGGCTTCGTGTTATTGGTCGAAGAGATCATTTTAGTAACCGATTAAAAAAGCTGATCGCTGATACTGAGTCTGCTACTGAGAAGGGTAAGCAGACGCTGGTTCTTGCCCTTGATTATGGTGGCCGCTGGGATATTACTGAAAGTGCTCGTGAACTTTCACGCCAGGTTCAGAGTGGTCGTTTACGCCCAGAGGATATTACCGAAGAATTGATGCAGCAGCAGATGAATTTGTCTGATCTTCCAGCGCCGGATCTTTGTATCCGAACTGCAGGGGAGCAGCGGGTCAGCAACTTTTTGTTATGGCAGATGGCTTACACTGAATTCTACTTTGCCGATTGCTACTGGCCTGATTTTGATGGGGCAGCTTTTGATGGGGCGATTCGTGAGTATCAACGACGCCAGCGCCGCTTTGGAATGCGGGATGCACAGGCAGTTGGGGCGGAGAAAGAAAGTGCTTAAACAACGTATTGCCACAGCAATTGTTATTGCTGCGGTATTTCTCTTGGCTTTGTTCGCACTGAATCCCTATTTATTTTCCTTGGCAATGGCCGTGGTGGTTATCTATGCGGCTTGGGAGTGGTCAGATTTATCGAGTATTTCTGGTATTCCGTTGAGGCTAGTCTACACAGCAGCATTAGCAGTTCTTCTGGTAGTTGCGGCTTACGTTTTGGGGTTGTCAGCAGAAGGCTCAATCGAGCTAGATCCAGGGCGCAGTTTATTGATGACGATGGTGCCTTGGTGGGCTATCGCATTACTCTGGGTGCAGGGTTATCCCAGTAGTGCCATATTATGGGGAAGCGGCTGGGTACGAGGTGTCATGGGCTTTTTCGTATTGGTGCCCACTTGGTCAGCATTAGTTATCTTGGTTCATTCTGCTCAGGGTGAGTGGGTGATTTTACTGGTGGTCATGGTTGTAGCCCTTGCTGATATTGGAGCCTATTTTTCAGGCCGTCATTTTGGTAAGCACAAGCTGGCATCAAGTGTTAGCCCGAAAAAGACTTGGGAAGGTTTGTTGGGCGGTATTGTTGTCAATGTGGTCGTTGTCATATTACTTGGTGCAATGTTGAAACTTGATAGTCGAACCTGGGTACTGTTGGCTGTGATGACGATGATAACCGTACTAGCTTCAGTGCTCGGTGATTTGTTGGAGAGTATGGTTAAACGCCATCGTGGTATTAAGGACAGTGGTAGTATCTTGCCAGGTCATGGCGGCGTGCTAGATCGGGTAGATAGCCTGACGGCTGCACTGCCCGTGTTCACATTGATGTTTATCTATAGTGGTATTCAGTTCTGAGTCTATGCAGAAATTAACAATACTTGGCGCTACCGGGTCCATCGGTGTCAGCACATTAGATGTGGTGGCGCGTCACCCAGACCGTTTTCAGATTTATGCTCTCAGCGGACATTCTCGCGTGGTAGAGCTTGCTGAACAGTGTAAGAAATTTAAGCCACGTTATGCAGTGGTTGCTGATCAGACCAGTGCTGAGCAGTTGCAGACATTATTGGTAGAAGGCCACTCCGATACCTGTGTTTTATATGGCGTGGAGGGATTGTGCCAGATAGCCACTGCTCCTGATGTCGATATGGTGATGGCTGCCATTGTTGGTGCTGCAGGGTTGTTGCCAACCCTAGAAGCGGCTCGTGCCGGCAAGAAACTCCTGTTGGCAAACAAGGAAGCATTGGTGATGGCGGGCAGTTTGTTTATGGATGCTGTTCGTGAGGCTGGTGCTATATTGCTGCCAATTGACAGTGAGCATAATGCCATCTTTCAATGCCTGCCTCAGGGTTATGGCCCTAATCATAGTGGTGGCGTACAGAAGATATTACTAACGGCTTCCGGTGGGCCCTTCAGAACAGCACCACTGGATACTCTGGATGGAATAACACCAGAGCAGGCTTGTGCCCACCCGAATTGGGATATGGGTCGAAAAATTTCGGTGGATTCTGCCACCATGATGAACAAGGGACTTGAATTAATCGAGGCTTGTTGGTTGTTCGATCTATCGCCTGATCAGATAGAGGTGGTCATACATTCCCAGAGTGTGATTCACTCCATGGTTGAGTATGTGGATGGCTCTGTACTTGCGCAACTGGGTAATCCTGATATGCGGACACCCATTGCTCATGCAATGGCTTGGCCAGAGCGAATAAGCTCAGGCGTTGCCACTCTCGATATTATTGGTACCGCACGACTGGATTTTGAGGCTCCTGATTTGAAGCGTTTTCCCTGTTTAGCGCTAGCTATGGACGCAGCTCGTTTGGGAGGAAGTGCCCCTACATTGCTTAATGCTGCCAATGAAGTGGCGGTGGAAGCCTTTCTTAATGGAGAGATTCCATTCACCCGGATAGCAGACGTCGTGGCGACGGTGTTGGCAGATACGCCAATCACTGAACCTGACACCCTTGAGGCTGTCCAAGCGACCGATCAACTGGCCCGTCAGTGTGCTATAGCGGTCATTCAGCAGGAAGTTTAATGGAATTATTGCAGACAATTTTTTATACCTTGGTCGCTTTGGGCATCCTCGTGACATTTCATGAGTTTGGCCACTTCTGGGTAGCCCGGCGTTGTGGCATCAAAGTGATTCGTTTTTCGGTGGGGTTTGGTACACCGCTGCTTCGTTGGCGAGACAAGCTAGGTACTGAGTTTGTTGTCTCAGCACTGCCATTGGGCGGCTACGTAAAAATGGTCGATGAGCGTGAAGGTGATGTTGAAGAAAAAGACTTGCCTTACGCCTTTAATCGAAAGTCGGTTTGGCAGCGTATGGCTGTTGTGGCGGCGGGCCCTTTGGCTAATTTCCTGCTGGCAATATTTCTTTATTGGATTGTTTATTCCCTGGGGGTGACTGGAGTAGCGCCTGTAATTGGATCCTTGGAACCAAGCTCAGTTGCTGAACAGGCGGGGCTCCAGCCTGGTCAGGAAATTGTTGCACTGGATGGAGAGCCGACACCTACGTGGCAGGCACTGAGCGGCCAACTGATTCGACGTATTGGCGAAACTGGTCCGATTTATTTTAGTGCCAAGATGCCTGGTGACTCGGCGCAATATGAGTATCAAGGGCAGCTGCAGGACTGGCTAGTGGATACTGATGATCCAAATCCAATCCGTGATATTGGACTGGTACCTTACTCTCCAAAGCTCCTCCCTATTGCTGATACGGTAGTTGCTGGTGATCCTGCAGAGAGTGCAGGCCTGATTGCTGGCGATAGAGTGCTGTCAGCTGACAATATCCCTATGAATGATTGGTCCACTTGGGTCAGCTATGTTCGTGCCAGGCCTGGTCAGACCATCGAGGTTGAAGTTTTGCGAGGAGATGGGGCGTTTTCTACGGCGATTGTTCCCAAACGAATTGTGACAGAAGATGGTGTAGCGATTGGTCAAGTGGGCATGAGTGTGCAAATTCCAGAATGGCCGGAGGGTATGATTCGCAAGATGGAGTATGGGCCTCTTGAGGCAGCTACCCAAGCGTTTAAGCAGACCTGGGATACCACCGTGTTGATTCTGGATTCGGTTAAAAAGATGATGGTTGGGCTCATTTCCGCAAAACACTTGAGTGGACCCATTACCATTGCTAAAGTGGCGGGCGCCGCTGCTCAGTATGGTCTGACGACCTATCTGGGTTTCCTGGCCTTTCTGAGTGTCAGTCTGGGAGTTTTAAATTTGCTGCCTATCCCTGTACTGGATGGCGGCCATTTGATGTATTACATCATTGAGATAGTGAAAGGTTCGCCTGTGTCCGAAAAAATCCAAATGATTGGGTTCCGGATGGGAATGTTTTTGGTCATTGGGTTGATGTTGTTCGCTTTATACAATGATTTGATGCGGCTGTAGCCAAGATAATAAACAATAACTAAGAGAAAACCGGTCTCCAATGAAACACTTTTATCTGTTGTTGTGTCTGATATTGCTTTCTACCGTTGTGCGAGCGGAAGTGTTTCAGATTGAAGATATCAGGATTGACGGCCTACAACGGGTGTCATCTGGTACGGTGTTTGCCTCAATGCCACTGAGTGTCGGTGACCTGATTGATGATGATACGGTGCGCCGTACGACGCGAGCGCTCTTTCGCACCGGATATTTTGATGATATTCGTATATCCCGTGATGGTGGCGTGCTCATTGTCGCGGTAAAGGAGCGGCCAGCAATCGCGGAAATTACTATTCAAGGTAATAAGGCATTGCCAACAGAAGAGTTGCTGAAGTCTCTTCGTGAGAATGGTCTGGCCGAAGGGCAAATTTTTCGTCAGGCAATTTTGGATGGTATCGCACAGGAATTGGAGCGACAGTATGTGGGACAGGGCCGCTATGGTGCGGCAATTGAATCTGAAGTAGAAGAACTTCCCCGCAATCGAGTGACTGTCAATATCCATGTGGATGAGGGCGATGTCGCTGCGATCAAGCATATCAATATCGTCGGTATCCATGATTTTGATGAAGAGGCACTGATTGCAAACCTCGAGTTAAAGACCACGGGGTTATTGTCTCCCTTTATGAATGACGATAAATATTCCCGTGAAAAGCTATCTGGTGACTTGGAGCGCTTGGAGTCATGGTATCTGAATAGAGGCTATCTCAAATTTTCGATTGATTCGACTCAGGTAGCTATTAGCCCAGATCGTGAGGATGTGTTCGTCACCATTAATCTCACAGAAGGTGACGTGTACACCGTTGATCAAGTTGAGTTGTCGGGTGACCTTGTGGTCTCGGAAGATGAAATCAGAAGCCTTCTTGTCCTGAAAGAGGGCCAAACATTCTCACAAGTACGAATGGTGAACACCACGGAGTTGATTACTCAGCGATTAGGGAACGAGGGTTATACCTTTGCTGAAGTGGAAGGTGTGCCTGAGGTCGATGAAGAGAATAAGACGGCTAAGGTGACGTTGTTTATCGATCCAGGCCGACGAGCGTATGTACGACGCATTGAGTTTCGTGGTAACACCAAGACAATGGATGAAGTTTTGCGCCGTGAGATGCGGCAGATGGAGGGAGCTTCTGCTTCAACGTCAAAAATGGAGCTTTCAAAAGTTCGCTTGGAGCGTACCGGTTACTTTAAAGGGGTTGATGCTCAAACTCAGCAGGTGCCTGGAACCAATGACCAGGTAGATGTGTTCTATACGGTGGAAGAGCAGCCCTCAGGCAGTATTGGTGCGAGTCTGGGATTCGCCCAGACCTACGGCATTGTCTTTGGTGCTAGCATACAAGAAAACAATTTCCTCGGTACGGGTAAAGGTGTTGGCATCTCACTCAACCGAAGTGGCTTTATTACCAATCTCTCATTAAATTATTCGGATCCTTATTACACGCGTGATGGTATTGCCGCCGGCTTTAGCCTGTTTGCCCGTGAAACAGACTATGATGAAGCGAATATATCCAATTACTCAACCGACAGCTATGGTGGGCGGGTAAATTTCTCCTATCCGCTGGATGAAATACAGAGCATTGGTTTTGGGATTGGTTATGAGAACCTGACCCTTAAGACAGGGTCTTTTGCCTCACAGGAAATAACTGAGTTTGTTGAAGAAAATGGTGATATCTTCGATCTCCTCACCACCCACTTCTCTTGGGGTAAATCTACCGTCAACAGAGGACAGATGGCCACGCGGGGGACGTCACAGAGAGTTGGGCTGGAGTTATCGTTTCCTGGCAGTGATATGGAGTATTATAAACTCACCTATGCTGGCCAATATTATCGCCCGCTCTCCAATAATCTGACCATGCGATTACGAACGGATCTGGGTTATGGCGACAGTTATGGTGGTACCACCCGGCTACCATTTTTCAAAAACTACTATGCAGGTGGTTTTGGTTCTGTCCGCGGTTTCAAAAAGAACACATTGGGTCCAAGGGATACCCCCGCTGCTACAGACAGCTTTTCAGATCCTGATCCTTTTGGTGGTAACGTTTTGGTGGAAGGCAGTGCTGAAATAATCTTCCCGCTACCCTTTATCAAGGATCAGCGCAGTATCCAGATGTCGGTGTTTGTGGATGCGGGTAATGTCTTTGATACCGATTGTGGAGATAAAGATGAGGACTTCTGTCAAGAGCCAGATGTTGGAGATCTGCGCTATTCAGTAGGCTTTGGTGGTACTTGGATTAGTACTTTTGGGCCACTGACATTTAGTTTGGCAAAACCATTGAATGCCGGAGAGGAAGATGAGGAAGAGGTGTTTCAGTTTTCGATGGGCCAAACTTTTTAAAACCGTTAATCTAAAACAGTTAATTTAATCAATGGAGAGTTAGTGTGCGTTTAGCAAAGACAATATTGTTTACCTTGGTGACCATGTTTTCCGTAACGTTTGCCATCACAGCGGCTGCAGCAGAGGGAAAAATTGCTGTGGTGGATTTTGGTAAGGCTATTTTTAATACTGATGTTGCCAAGGCAAGGTTAAAACAGATGCAGACGGCATCAGACTATGCCTCGTTGCAAGCCAAATACGAAAGTACTGTGGCAGATATGCAGGCGTTGAAAAAGGACGTGGATACGAACGGTCTGACTTGGTCAAGCGAGAAGAAGGGTGAAGTACAAAAGCAGATGGAATTTCTCCGTGCAGATCTTGAGCTGACGACTAGAAAAGTTCAGGCAGACCAGAAGGCTCTTCAAGGTAGTGTTATGCAGGAATTACGCCCCAAAGCGGGTGAGGCATTGCAGGAGCTGATTAAAGAAGAAGACATCGTATTACTGATTAATGCCGAGGCGGTAGTTACGGTTGCTCCTGAGCTTGATCTGACAGCCAAGTTGACTGACCGCCTGAACAAGAAAACCAAGTAAGGTTTTCAAGTAAGGTTTCCAAGTAACTCCTTTAGGGCCGGTTGATAGATGAGTCATAGTTGTTCGCTGAGTGATATAGCTTTTCACATAGGTGCTGAGTTGCAGGGTGATGCCGACTGCCAGATATCTGGCCTTAACACACTGCGTGAGGCCGGCCCAAGCGAATTAACATTTTTGTCTAACCAGACTTACCGTCGATACTTGGGTGAGACAGTTGCTGGTGCGGTGATACTAGATGTAGATTCCGCTACTGAATACACCGGTAACCGACTAGTGATGGAAAACCCTTACCTGGGTTATGCATTAGCTTCTGCCATGTTTGACTGTAGTCCTGTGCCCCCATCAGGTGTTCACCCCAGCGCGGTAGTGGCAGCTTCAGCACAAATAGGTGGCGGCACATCTATAGGACCCAATGCAGTACTAGGTGAAGACGTTGTGATTGGTGCTAATAGCCGGATTGGTGCTGGTGTGAGCATTAGTGATGGTACGGTGATCGGTGATAACTGTCGAATTTCAGCTAATGTCAGCATTTACCATGGTGTCACTATCGGCAGTCAGGTGACGATTCATAGTGGAGCCGTCATTGGTGCTGACGGCTTTGGTTTTGCTCACTCTGAGGGCCGCTGGGTAAAGATCTATCAATTAGGTGGTGTTGTTATTGGTAATCGAGTTGAGATAGGTGCCTGCACTACTATTGATCGTGGTGCCCTAGAAGACACCGTTATTGAGGATGGCGTGATCCTCGATAATCATGTTCAGATTGCTCACAATGTCCGAATCGGTGAAAATACAGCTATGGCTGGTTGTTCGGGTGTATCTGGTAGTACCGTCATAGGTAAAAATTGTATTTTTGCTGGTCAATCTGGTGTTGTAGGTCATGTCACACTCTGTGATGGTGTTCACCTCACGGGTGGCACCATTGTGACCAAATCGTTGACTGAGCCAGGCTCTTATTCCTCAGGGACGGCATTTAGTAAGTCGGAGGACTGGCGAAAAAATGCCGTTCGCTTTAATCAGTTAGATGACCTGGCTCGTAGAGTCAGGCAACTTGAAAAAAAACTATAACTGCTAGCATTTTTTAAACTTTGCTACACCTTGGGACAATCTGATGGATATTAGTGAGATAAAAAAACGGTTACCCCAACGTTACCCCTTTTTATTTGTGGACCGTGTACTTGAAGTGGAGCTGGGTGAACGCATCCTTGCCTATAAAAATATCACCTGCAATGAAGAGGTTTTTAATGGGCATTTCCCTAATGCTCCTATTTTTCCCGGTGTCTTGATTATCGAAGCCATGGCACAAGCTGCGGGAATTCTTGGGTTTCTTACTGCTGACAAAGAGGTGGATGATAATGTTCTGTATCTGTTTGCCGGCGTAGATGGCGTTCGTTTTAAACGCCCGGTTGTTCCCGGTGACAGGCTTACATTGGAAGCAAGAATTGATTCTGTGAAACGTACTATCTGGCGTTTTAAGTGTCGAGCCTCTGTGGATGGTGAGCTGGCATGTGAAGCGACCATTCTTTGTGCGCTTAAGGCGGACTGATTTCGATGTCTCTAATTGACCCACGCGCAATTATTGATCCCTCGGCAGTCTTGGCGGAGGGTGTAGAGATTGGCCCCTGGACAATGATTGGGCCCAATGTAACGATTGGTGAAGGCACTGTCATCAATTCCCATGTGGTGGTCAAAGGGCCGACGACTATTGGTAAAAATAACCAGATTTTTCAGTTTTCTACCGTTGGTGAAGATACGCCTGATCAAAAATACAACGGTGAGCCAACCCGCTTGGAAATGGGTGATAACAACATTATTCGTGAAGGCGTCACAATTCATCGTGGCACAGTTCAAGATCGTGGCCGCACCTCAATTGGCAATAACAATCTCATGATGGCTTATGTGCATATTGGCCATGATTGCACAGTGGGTAACAATTGCATTTTGGTGAACAATGCTTCACTTGCAGGCCATGTGAGCTTAGGCGATTGGTCAATCTTGTCCGGTTATGTCTTGGTTCATCAATTTGTCTCAATTGGTGCTCATACTATGATTGGTCCTGCTGCTTTTCTGCCTCAGGATGTTCCTGCCTATGTCATGGCTTTTGGTTCGCCAGCCGAACCCCGTACGATTAATTCTGAAGGCCTGAAGCGACGAGGTTTTGATAAAAAGGCCATTGCTGCAATAAAGCTGGGGTATAAAATTTTGTATCGTCAGGGCCTCTCACTTGATGAAGCTTTGCTAAAACTGGATGAGCTGGCATCAGAACATCCTGATGTACTTCCTCTAGTCGATTCAGTTCGGGCTTCTTCCCGCGGCATCATTCGCTGATCCATGTCTCAACAGCTTAGAATAGGTTTGGTTGCCGGAGAAGCCTCTGGTGATCAGCTCGGTGCTGGGCTGATCCATGCATTGAAGTCACGCTATCCCGATGCCATCTTTGTGGGGATTGGTGGTAGTAAAATGCTGTCAGAAGGCTTTGAGTCACTATTCCCCATTGATCGTCTTTCGGTGATGGGGTTTGTTGAGCCCCTAAAACGCCTGCCAGAACTCTTGCGGATTAGAAAGACGCTGTTCAATTACTTCAGTGATAATAAGTTTGATTTGGTGGTCGGTATCGATTCTCCAGATTTTAATCTGGGTTTGGAGCTAAAACTTCGTAAAAAAGGGATCAAAACAGCTCACTATGTGAGTCCATCAGTCTGGGCATGGCGCCAGGGGCGAATTAAGAAAATTGCTCGAGCAGTGGATTTAATGCTGACCTTACTTCCCTTCGAAGATGTGTTCTATCAACAGCATGGGGTTCCCGTCGTCTGCGTAGGACACCCACTGGCAGACACTATACCGATGCAAACCGATACGTTAGCAGCCCGGCAACAGTTGAGCCTCCCCACTGACAGTTTGGTCTTAACCGTCATGCCGGGCAGTCGTGCCTCAGAAGTTGAAACATTGGGTCGGTTGTTCTTGGACACTAGTCAACATTGTCAGGCCCAACTATCGGGGTTGCAGTTGGTGATTCCTACCGCTAGCCCGGAGCGCCGGGAGCAGCTGGAGGCTATTCTGGGTGATTATCCAGACCTACCCGTTACCCTCCTGGATGGGCAGTCTCTCACCGCGATGGCTGCCGCTAATGTGGTGTTACTGTCGTCTGGTACTTCAGCCCTAGAGGCAATGTTGTTGAAGAAACCCATGGTGGTGAGCTACCGGATGGGAAAATATACCTTTGCTCTTGTGTCAAGAATGGCCAAGGTTTCCTTTGTTGCACTACCTAATCTGCTCGCTGGTGAGGCACTGGTGCCAGAACTGTTACAAGATGCCGCTACAGTAGAGAATCTCAGTGAAGCTGTACTAACGTTATTTTTACACCCAGAGCGGGTGGCAGCGCTAGAGCAGCGCTTTACCACGCTTCATGAATCCCTCCGTCACGGTGGGAGTGAGGCTGCTGCAGACGCATTGGCTCAGTTGATCGAGGCGGGGTGATGGCAGAAAATTTTGCGTTAAATTATCAAGGTGATTTACTGGCCGGTGTGGATGAAGTAGGGCGCGGCCCTCTTGCTGGTGATGTGGTGACAGCAGCGGTTATTCTTGACCCTAATAAACCCATTACGGGACTCGCTGATTCAAAAAAGTTGACGGAACGACATCGTCAACAACTTGCGATAGAAATTAGTGAAAAAGCACTTTTCTGGCATATAGCCCGAGCCTCCATTGCTGAAATTGATCAATACAATATCCTCCAGGCCACGATGATGGCGATGGTGCGAGCAGTTGATGGGCTGGAACTTAGACCTGAGTATGTGGCTGTAGATGGCAATCGTATGCCAGATTGGAATTATTCTGGTGAGACAGTCGTCAAAGGTGATGACAAAGTGCCTGCGATTAGTGCTGCATCGATTATTGCTAAGGTGTGCCGAGATAATGAAATGTGCATGTTTGATCAGCAATATCCCGGTTACGGGTTCGCGGCACATAAGGGCTATGGTACCAAGCAGCATATGCAGGCAATCAAACAACTTGGGCCAAGCCCCATCCACCGCCATTCCTTTGAGCCAGTGAAAAGCATGTTAGCGACTAAAACGCTGACAATGACATGAGTGAAATTAACACTGCGCTCCCCCCTCAATGACGTCCTTGCCGAAATGCCTAAAATTTAATAAATACCGCCTGAACCATTTCATTTGCCTGATTTTCTGGAACGACCAGAAACCATGCAGTAGGATGGTGAGTGCTGTGTAGCTTCAGGAAAAACTGATGTTTTGTGCGTAATTAATCAGTTGGTTTCTGGGTCGCCAAGTCTATTTGAAGATAGGCTCATTTAACGATAACCCACTGAAATAAAGGAACAATACCCTGCTCATGGAAGCACCCTTCGTTCATCTCCGTTTGCACAGTGAATATTCAATGGTGGATGGCATCGTGCGGATCAAGCCATTGGTTCAGCGGGTCGCTCAAATGGGTATGCCTGCCGTTGCATTAACCGATGTTGCCAACTTTTTTGGTTTGGTTAAATTTTATAAGGCAGCTCAGAATGCGGGTATAAAGCCTATTTGCGGAGCAGACCTTCAGGTATTGAACCCCATTGAAGATGGGGCTCCCAGCTGGGTGACACTTCTGGTTTTGAATCAACAGGGTTACAGCCATCTCACTAAATTGATTTCTCGTGCCTATCAGGAAGGCCAAGTACAGGGAAAACCCTTTGTTCAACGGCAGTGGATAAGCGAAGCCTCTGACGGCTTAATACTTCTCTTCGGACGTCTGAGTGATGTGGGGCAGGCGTTACTCTCCAATAAACCAGAGCAGGCTAATGAGCTTTTTCAGGGTTGGTTGAGAGATTTCCCTGATCGAACTTATTTTGAACTGACAAGAACAGGCCGTGCTAAGGAAGAAGACTTTATTCATGCTGCCGTTGCATTGGCAGCTGAAAGCAATTGCCCTGTGGTGGCTACGAACGATGTAAGGTTTCTTGAGGCTAAGCAATTTGAAGCTCATGAGGCCAGAGTCTGTATTTCTGAGGGGCGGGTCCTGGGCGACCCACGCCGTGAGCATCGATACAGTGATGAGCAATACCTACGTTCACCCGAGGAAATGGTTGAATTGTTCAGTGATATTCCGGAGGCTCTTGAGAGCAGCCTCGAAATTGCCCGTCGCTGCACCTTAAATCTCAAACTCGGTGAACACTTTCTACCTGAATATCCTATCCCGGAGGGTATGACCACCGATAGTTTCTTTGAGAAGCTTTCTCTTGAGGGCCTGGAAAACCGGCTGGATAAAATTCTTAATAAATCAGCGGAAGATTATCAGGCTCGACAACAGACTTACTTGGACCGTTTGCGCTTTGAACTGGATATTATTATCCAAATGGGGTTCCCCGGTTACTTTCTTATCGTGATGGATTTTATTCGTTGGGCCAAAGAGAACGATATCCCTGTGGGGCCAGGCCGTGGTTCAGGTGCTGGTTCAGTGGTCGCCTATTCGCTTGGTATTACTGATCTTGATCCGTTGGAATATGACTTGCTGTTTGAGCGATTTCTAAATCCTGAGCGCGTCTCTATGCCCGACTTTGATATTGATTTCTGTATGGATAACAGGGATAGAGTCATTGCCTATGTGGCCGATCAATATGGCCGTGATGCGGTATCTCAAATTATTACTTTTGGCACGATGGCAGCCAAGGCTGTGGTGCGTGATGTCGCTCGGATTCAGGGAAAACCTTATGGATTGGCCGATAAATTATCAAAAATGATCCCTCCTGATATCGGTATGACCCTTGAAAAGGCATTGGAGCAGGAAGAGGTATTAAAAGAGTTCTTAGATAACGATGAAGAGGCCCAGGAAATCTGGGAAATGGCCCTACAGCTTGAAGGCATTACCCGTAATGTAGGGAAACATGCCGGTGGTGTTGTTATTGCTCCGACCATGTTGACTGACTTCTCACCCCTGTACTGTGATGAAATGGGTGAGGGGCTTGTTACCCAGTTTGATAAAGATGATGTCGAGTCAGTGGGGTTGGTCAAGTTTGACTTCCTTGGCTTGCGTACGCTCACCATCATTGATTGGGCGGTGAAGATGGTGAATGACGGACGCAAGGGAGTAGGCGAGGATGCCCTTGTAATTGAGAACATTCCATTAGATGACCCTGCTACCTATGGCCTGATGCAACGAGCTGAAACTACCGCTGTTTTCCAGCTTGAATCACGGGGTATGAAAGATCTAATCAAACGGGTTGAGCCGGCTTGTTTTGAGGATATTGTGGCGTTGGTGGCGCTATTCCGCCCAGGTCCTCTTCAGTCGGGCATGGTCGATGACTTTATCAACCGTAAGCATGGGCGAGCTGAAGTTGCTTACCCCGATGCCAAATTTCAACATCAATGCCTCAAGCCGGTGCTTGAGCCCACTTATGGCGTCATTGTTTACCAAGAACAGGTCATGCAGATTGCCCAGGTTCTGGCAGGTTATACATTGGGCGGTGCGGACATGCTTCGCCGTGCTATGGGTAAGAAAAAGCCGGAAGAAATGGCCAAACAACGGGTCATCTTTGAAGAGGGCGCAAAAAATCAGGGTATCGATCCTGATCTAGCGATCAAGATTTTCGATTTGGTAGAAAAATTTGCCGGATACGGTTTTAACAAATCTCACTCAGCTGCCTATGCGTTACTGGCCTATCAGACCGCTTGGCTAAAAGCGCATTATCCCGCTGAATTTATGGCAGCTGTATTATCGGCAGATATGCAAAATACCGACAAAGTGGTGACGCTGAATGATGAATGTCATGCACTCAATTTGCCGTTGTTACCTCCGGATGTGAATCGAGGTAAGTTTTCCTTTACGGTGTCTGATAAAGGTGAAGTGATCTATGGGCTTGGTGCAATTAAGGGACTAGGTGAAGGGCCTGTAGAGGGGGTTATTGTTGCCAGGGAGGAGGGTGGCCCATTTAAAGACCTGTTTGACTTCTGTGCGAGAGTAGATGGCAGGAAGATTAATAAGCGAGCACTGGAAGCGTTGATTCGTGCAGGCGCGATGGACAACATTGGTCCAGAGGGAGATATCGGCTATCGTCGTGCTGTAATGCTAGCTGCTATGGAAGAAGCTGTAAAAATGGCAGAACAGATGACCCGTAATACAGATTGCGGTATGAGCGATTTGTTTGGTGCGACACCACAGGAGAGTGCCCCTGAGATTGGCTATCAAAGCTTCCGTCGAATTCGTAGTAACACGTCCAAAGAACGGTTGCGTGGTGAAAAAGAGACACTAGGCCTTTATCTTACGGGTCATCCGATAGATGAGTACAAGGAAGAGTTGGCTCATTTCGTGGGCGGCAGGATTGTTGATCTTAAACCCGATAGAAATAAACAGATGGCTGCTGGTCTGGTAGTGGATTTACGGGTTATCAAAACCCGTCGCGGCGACAATATGGCAGTGATTACACTGGATGATTCTAGTGGCCGAATCGATGTGGCCATTTTTGCTGATGCCTTTCAGGAATATCGCGATAAAATTGTGAAAGATGCACTTCTTGTATTGGAGGGTCAGGTTACCGAGGATGATTATACGGGTGGCCTTAAAATGCGAGCTACTCAAGTAAAAAGTCTCTTCGAAGCTCGAGTGAATTATCTCAAAGGCATTGATATTGACGCAAATGAGGAAAGGCTGAATGGCTCAGGTATTGAACAGCTGGCAGATATTTTAGCGCCTTATCAACAAGGTGATTGCCCCATACGCATCAGTTATACCTCCGGTTCTGCTGTGGGTGAAATAGCGCTGGGAGAGCAATGGTTGGTAGCGCCAGAGGATGACTTACTGCATAAACTTCGGGAGTTATTTGGGTTGGATAGTGTGCATCTTAGGTTCTAGAAGAAGCGCTATTGGCTATGAATTACCATGCACTGTTAGTACAATTGGTGGAACCCTAACGAGGGTTACAGGATAACCTTCACTTGGCTGAAAATACTATTGCTCGACAGTAAATATAGGGACAACAAGGCGATATGAATCTGAATTATCTGGATTTTGAACAACCCATTGCAGAGCTTGAGGCCAAGATTGAGGAGCTGCAGCTGGTCGGTAATGACAACGAACTTAACATTACCGATGAAGTGACTAAGCTCAGGGATAAAAGCCACAGGCTTACAGAAAAACTCTATTCTGACCTTACTGCTTGGCAAATTGTACAAGTAGCTCGCCACCCTCAGCGTCCCTATGCCACAGATTATATAAGCCGTATTTTTACAGGCTTCGATGAATTACACGGCGACCGTCACTTTGGTGATGATAAAGCCATCGTCGGTGGCGTAGCCCGACTTGATGGTAAGCCCGTGATGGTGATTGGTGAAGAAAAGGGTCGCGGTGTCAACGAGAAAGTCTATCGTAATTTTGGCATGCCAAAGCCGGAGGGTTACCGTAAGGCAATGCGCCTGATGGAAATGGCAGAACGTTTTAAAATGCCAGTGATCACCCTGATTGACACACCCGGTGCCTATCCTGGCATCGATTCTGAAGAGCGGGGGATTAGTGAAGCCATTGCGCAAAACTTGGCAGTCATGTCTCGTTTGAGAACACCCATAATTTGTACTGTGATAGGTGAGGGTAGCTCGGGTGGCGCTTTGGCCATCGGTGTGGGTGATTATCTTAATATGTTGCAGTACTCCACCTACTTTGTAATTTCCCCAGAGGGTTGTGCCAATATTATCTGGAAGACCTCGGATAAAGCCCCAGAAGCGGCTGAAGCCATGGGCGTTACATCATCTATTTTGCAAGATTTCGGTATTGTTGATGAAACTATCCCAGAACCCCTTGGTGGTGCTCACCGCGATATTGAAGCTATGGCAGCAACATTGAAGGAGCGTCTTATTGTTCAAGTGGAGAATCTTCAGCAAGTGCCTCTTGATGAACTCCTGGAAAGCCGCTATCAGAGGCTGATGAGCTACGGTAATCCTTGAGTGCACATAAATAGTGTATGTAACAGGTTGCTAGACGTCATTCTTGTCGTGAAAGTGGTGCATGATTAGTGATGGACAGACAGCACAATCAATGTACCCACTTCCTCATTTTTTAGTTTTATAGGTAGACGTAGAGGCATTTTCAGCCATTCTGGTGTTTCTATCGATGTAGCCGGTGCATCAAGATCCAGAGCTGGGACACGGCATTCTGGTGTCAGTGCTAAGTCAGCCCCTAGTTCCTCAAGAGCCTGATGTGAAAATTGATTTGCTTTAACCAGCCTACCGCGTCGGTCAAAGGCCAGTAGCCCTTCATTCTTCCAACCCTCAAACATATTTTTGGTGGCTTCAATCACCTTCTCACGAGATCGGAAGTATTCACTGGCTAAATTAGCTTCGATCAACCGGGTTGCCATGATGGCAAAATCGAGAGCATTGCTTTGGTAGGAATCGGTTAAACCCGAGAGATCTATTGCACCCAAAATCATACCGTCATGGGGGTCTCTAATAACATCGGCAGAACAGGTCCAGTGTTTAATGCCCGCACAGAAATGCTCGGCACCATACAATTGCACGGGCTCAGCGGCTGCTAATGCAGTACCAATAGCATTAGTACCAGCTACCTCTTCGCTCCAGATGCCACCTTCAATCAAATTAATATTACCGGCACTGGTGATCACGTGGGGATCTGCTCTCACATCCAGAATCATCCCTCCAGCATCTGCCAGAAGGATTAAGCTATCGGAGCGATATAAATGTTCTTTGGCGCGTTCTAATATGGGTCGAGCTGCACTCAGTAAATCTGAATGAAGGTAATGGGAGTATTCAAGTTGGCCTTTGTCGGAAATGATAGGTGCGTGGCGCAACTCCGGATCAAGTTCAAATTGGTGGCATCGGCGCCATGAATCTTCCACAACGGGGCGTATTAAATCTGTAGGGTAATCCTGGTCGACCACAAAACGTTCCCAGGCAGCAAGTAGTTGATTGTGTTGTAGGGGATTGCTCAGCATTTGAGTACGAGAAATTAATTGTGCAGTAGTCAGCGCGGCTTGCTCCCGTGTGTAGAAGTGATCGTTTTGTACAAAGCCGGAAATCACACCGGGTTTTACTGCTGCCACCTTGCCATTTTCGAGACGAGACTCCACTAGTTCATTGGGCAGGCCATCCAGTAAATGCATAGGTGCCTCAAGGCCATTGGCAAATTTGGATGTATGTGGAGTACCCGTTTCCATATCATAAAAAGCGGGTTTAAACCCCAACGCCCGGTTCCCCTCACTAATACCACCACTACCACGGAACAGTTCATTCTCCTGCTGAAGAGCACTTGGTGTCAGCTGAGTTCTTGTCGATGCATTCGGCACTATGATGGTAGGTTCTACAGACATCCACATCCCCCGATATTATGTATTTAATTCCTTGTTACTAAGTATAGACACTGAATTGACACTTTTTGTACAAAAACAGAGGTCACTTGGGTCTCCTGATAATGCCGGTTGCAATGATTTAATTGGCCATTTCATTACACCGGTAGCAATGAAGTAGCATGGGTGCTGATAATGAGTGATTCTTTGAGTGTTGATGAGGCTGAATGGGGCGCATAGGGTGGATTGTAGAAAACGACAGAAGGCTTTTATTTGCTCCCTAAAGGACTCGTCGTTTTTGACTAGAACTATTAATTCCCGCCTTTATTGCGTATCTTGTCATGCTGTATTTGAGTGATTGGTTGTAGAGTTATTATGCCTTTTTCCCCTGATTACCTTGCCCCTCATGTTCCAAAAATAAGTGCAGCCGGCCACTGTTACCTTGGTTATAGCGGGGGGTTGGATTCGCACGTGTTACTCCACGCACTCGTTAAATTACTGGGGGCGGAATCTATAACGGCAGTTCATATCAATCATCAGCTGTCCGGAAACGCCGATGCTTGGCAACAGCATTGTCAGTCTTGTTGTGATGAGCTCTGTGTCTCGATGGTAGCTGAAACGGTGACTGTCGAGAATAGTGGTCAAGGTTTGGAGCAGGCGGCCCGGGAAGCCCGTTATTCTATCTTCGAAAAGTTACTCATGCCCTCTGATTTGATGTTGTTAGCCCATCATGCTGATGACCAGGTAGAAACGGTACTATATCGACTATTACGCGGTAGTGGCCCAAAAGGGTTGGCTGGTATGCCTCAGGCTCGATCATTGGGTGAGGGTGAATTACTTCGGCCCTTATTATCGTATACCCGAGTTGAACTCGAGGAATATGCTAAAGCGGAAGGCCTAAACTGGATCGAGGATGAAAGTAACGAAGACCTTTCCTTTGATCGAAATTTTTTACGTAAGAAGGTGGTGCCAGTTATCGCAGAGCGGTGGTCTGACTACCCTGCCAGAGTTGCACATAGCGCAGCCCTTTGTGGAGAGACGGACCAGCTGGTAGAGATTCTAGCTGCACAGGATTTAATTGCTGTTTACGAGCGACCAGAGCGTATTGGCTGGAGCATTGCCCTTGAGCCAATGATGACGTTGGATGTCTCTCGGCAGGGAAATTTACTGCGACACTGGGCAGGACAGCACCAATTACCTCAGCCAGGTCATCGCATTGTGGATACCGTGTTACATGAACTGTTACCAGCCCGTCAGGATGCAGAGCCATTGGTCAGTTGGGCTGGCGTACAGTTACGTCGTTTTCATCGGCGGCTTTATCTGTTGCCCGTGGATGTTGATACACCGGATCAACTGCCGGAGTCTTTGACGTGGAAAACGAGTGAAGACTTGGTTCTTCCTGATAATAGCCAGCTACTCACTACGACTGAGCCGGGTAGAGGGTTGAGGTTGGCAGAAGGCAGTGTGGTCGACGTTCGGTTCCGAAGCGGCGGTGAACGCTGTACACCTGTTGGGCGTAATGGCTCCAATACCCTTAAAAAATTATTTCAGGAATATGGTCTGGAGCCTTGGTTGCGTCATCGGGTACCACTCATTTATCTGGAAGGCCAGTTGGCAGCGGTGGGGGATCTGTGGGTCTGTGATGAGTTTTCAGTTGTCGAAGGTGAGCAGGGTATTACTATCCAATGGTACTTCCCTTCGTAGTTTTGGTATAAATCACTGAGAGGGGCGTCAGCCACTTAGGTGTCAGTAATAATTGAGACACTTATTGATTGAGACAAAAGGCACTTTCTGGTAGTCTGACATCCCATCTTGAACGAGATGGGCTCCGGTCTTTGTCTTGCCTTATCGGCAACAACTATAGCTTTTCTTTTCAATGACTTATTTGCTATCCGGCATTTTTTAAGTTGCATTTTTGAGTGTTTGAAAGGGTCCAAATGACACGTTATATTTTTGTTACGGGCGGTGTTGTCTCTTCTCTTGGGAAGGGTATCGCTTCGGCTTCACTGGGCACAATTCTTGAGGCGCATGGCCTCAATGTGACCATTCTTAAACTTGACCCTTACCTGAACGTTGATCCAGGTACCATGAGTCCTTTTCAACATGGCGAGGTTTTTGTTACCGAAGATGGTGCAGAGACAGACCTTGACTTGGGACATTACGAACGCTTCCTCTCTTCAAAAATGGGTAAGCGCAATAACTTCACCAGCGGCAAAGTTTACGAAACAATTTTGCGCCGTGAGCGCCGTGGTGACTATCTGGGCGGTACCGTTCAGGTAATCCCCCATGTGACGGATGAAATTAAGCGCCGAATATTGGCGGGTGGTGAAGGTCATGATGTGGCCATCGTTGAAGTTGGCGGTACGGTGGGTGATATTGAGTCACAACCTTTTCTGGAAGCCATTCGTCAATTAAAAGTAGAGCTGGGTTACAGCCGATCTTTATTGATGCACTTGACGTTGGTGCCCTACATTGCCACAGCGGGTGAAACTAAAACAAAGCCTACTCAACACTCCGTCAAGGAGCTGCGTTCTATCGGTCTTCAGCCAGATATTCTGCTGTGTCGTTCTGTCATGGAGCTTGATGAGGGACAGCGCAAGAAAATTGCCCTGTTTACCAACGTGGAAGAAAAGGCGGTGATCACGTTACTGGACGCCAAGACCATTTATGCTATTCCCCGTGACTTGCAGAAGAGAGGTCTAGATCAGATTGTGGTGGAAAGACTGCGTCTGGACTGTGGAGAGGCTGATCTCAGTGACTGGGATTGGGTCGTTGAAAATCAGGCGAACCCACAGCATGACCTTCACCACCCGCCAATATTCGGCGCTTAATTTCATCCGTCACATGGGGGATTACCTGAACGGTACCGCCCAGAT
>DRHD01000212.1 GCA_011049795.1 Porticoccus sp. | reverse complement strand
TCCCAATTTTTGGTATTTACAGGTGTTAAATTGCATCCAAATTTGACCTATTATTTGCATCGAATTATGAATCACAATCGATAAACTAATATGATGAAAGTGTTAGTTCTTTCGGGTCATGCTCAGGGTTAATTATTAAATATACAAAGCAGTAAGAGCGAGTCAATCTTAAGTGTGAATCAACAGCATCACCATCGGTTACGCAATTCACGCAATTTTAGAAACACGGTTTTTGGGTCTGGCTGTTCAGGCAAATCCGGGAAGTCCTCGCGCAGCTTGGCGATTATCGAAGGATTGTGCAGGCGAAAAAATGTGTTGATGTCCTTTTCCAGAGCTAAAGTTGATACCAGAGCTTTGTCCGGATTCTGGCCTGAGACTTCTTTCAGCAGCGCCTGTGCTCGAGAGTTGCCGGGTTCGCGAGCCAAGGTAAACTGCAAATTATTACCCATATAATCATGGCCAGGATAGATGCGCGTATTGTCATCGAGCTTGGTCAGTTGGGTAGCAAAGGTGGAGAAGAGTTCCTCTGGATGACCGCCATTGTGGCAGTTGCCGGCGCCCGCATTAAACAGTGTATCCCCACAAAACAGTGCCGGTTCATCGGTCTGTGACAACAGGCAGATATGGCTCATGGTGTGCCCGGGGGTATCCAGGGCGAGTAGCTCAACAGTGCGCCCCACCTTGATGACATCGCCAGCAGACAAGCCAATATCAATACCGGGGATACTGTTTTTCGCATTATGGTGCGCTAGGAGTTTGGCCCCGGTAGCAGCAATCATTACTTGATTACCGCCTGTGTGGTCACCGTGTTCGTGGGTATTAAGTATTTGAGTGATGGTCCAGCCATGGTGTTTTGCGATAGTCAGGCATTTTTGATGGTCGAGGGGGTCGATGGCTAGGGCTTCACCGGTTTCTGGGCAGCCGATCAGGTAATTGAAATTACGATAAGCATTAGCCGTCCATATCTGTTCAACTATCATGCTGAGCCTCCGTTCGAATAGGTGGTGTACTGGACTCCGCTGAGTTTGTCCATCTTTGCCGCTATAATAAAATCATTATGCTATGGTGGCCTCGGATATCGCAAGCATTGGATTTTCAGAACAAAAGGCACAACCACCGTTAAGGGAAACAGGAAAATCAATGAAAGCATTGCATCGAGATGATTTATTTTGCTGGTCTGAATTTGACGAACAAAGAAACCTGGATTTTAACAGTGTGCTTTGGGTAAGAGAGGGAGGTAATGTGTTGATTGATCCCTTACCCTTATCAGATCATGATAAGCAACATTTACAGCAACTCGGTGGTGCCAAGTTTATTGTAATAACTAACAGTGATCATACTCGTAGCGCAGAACAAATTGCGAAAAAAACTGGCGCTGACATTTATGGCCCTCAATGGGAACAATCGCTTTTCCCCATACGCTGTGAGAATTGGTTAAGGCATGGCGACGAGATTGTACCGGGGCTTATTGTTTATGCGTTAAACGGATCTAAAACACCAGGCGAATTAGCGCTGCTATTGAATAACGATACATTGATAACGGGTGATTTAATTCGTTGTCATCGCGGTGGTGAATTGTGTTTATTACCTGACGCTAAACTCAGCGATAAAACCGCTGCGATTAACTCAGTGTCTGAATTAGCCGCTATGCCCAGCATTAAAACAGTCCTTCCCGGTGATGGGTGGCCGGTATTCAACCATGGCCACGAAGCACTGCAACGATTAGTGGATTCATGTTGAGCACTCGACTTGGGTTAATCTTGGGCGTAATTTGAAGCTATTGTAGCTAAAATATTTGCTCTTATCGCTGAGATGCCAATATGCCGTTTAGGACATTTGAAATTCAATTATGACTTCCGCTATTGATACTGTATTGAATTATCATGAAAGCACCAAACATCACCTGGGCCACTATGCTCGTTCACTAGGATATTTAGATTGGGCGAATCAACCCAATCCCTTTAGGTGCTATGAAGGTGCGCCCTGCATCGCCCTTGAGTATGGCGATAACAAGCAAGGTCCGCTTTTTCGGAATTTATTTGCTAGTCCAATTGATCCGAGCCCTGTCACCTATCCAACCATAAGCCAACTGTTTTATTACTGCATGGCGCTGTCGGCCTGGAAAAAAATACCGGATGGTAATGCTTGGTCGTTACGAGTGAATCCTTCTAGTGGTAATTTACATCCCACAGAAAGTTATCTCATCATTGGGCAGCAAGCTTCATCGAGCATTAAAACCGGCCTCTACCACTATAATTCCTACTACCATACCCTCGAGTCGCGGCGGCTCTTTGGAGCGGATTTATGGAAAGAGTTAGCATGTCAAATTCCTGAGAACGGGTTCTTCATTGGTTTAAGTTCCATTTACTGGCGGGAGGCATGGAAGTACGGGGAGCGGGCCTACCGATATTGCCACCATGACGTTGGACATGCGCTTGGCGCAATAACCATTGCAGCTGCCAGCCTGGGCTGGTGTGTGAAATTGATCGATAGCTTTACGGATAAAGACATCAGTATTTTGTTGGGCATTGAATATCAAACAGGTATTGAGGCGGAACATGTGGACTGCCTTGTCGTTGTTTATCCCAACAACAGGAAGGATGGGGTCGAAAATGACAAGGTCGCTGCGAAAACGCTTGAGGAATTCCAGCGTGTCACTCTGATCGGGGAGGCCAACCAACTTAGCGATAGTCATCATGAGTGGCCAATCATAGATGGGGTTTCGTCAGCCGCAAAAAAAATGCAAGTCCAGTCCACTAAAAACTTAGCTAGACATTCAACGTTAGCACCTAACGCCGGTGTTTTACCCAAGTGTAATGAGACAGCGTTTCAAATTATTCGTCAACGGCGTAGTGCAGTGGCAATGGATGGTGAAACAGGTATGGATAGGAGCCAATTTTTCGGTATTCTGCAACGCCTTCAACATCAAGAATCATTCCCGTTTGAATGCTTGCCCTGGAGTCCCAATGTTTCATTATTTCTTTTTATCCATAGAGTCAGGGAGTTAGAGCCAGGTCTTTATGTCTTGGTTCGACATGAATCCCATGAAGCGTCTTTGAAGCAATCGATTAACCCGGATTTTCTATGGCAAAAACCACAAGGGAGTTTTGATAAACTACGTTTTTACTTACTGGCACCACAGGATGTTAAACACGAGGCTAAAGTAATCAGTTGCCATCAGGATATTGCCGCCGATGGCGTATTTTCCCTTGGCATGTTGGCAAGATTCGATGATATAAAAAACAAAGGCGCCTATTTTTATCCGCGTTTATTCTGGGAAACTGGCCTTATCGGGCAAGTACTTTATTTAGAAGCAGAAGCTGCCGGTATGCGTAGTACTGGCATCGGTTGTTTTTTTGATGATGTCATGCACCAAGTGTTGGGTATTACAGATCAGTCCTGGCAAAGTCTCTATCATTTTACTGTGGGTGGCCCACTTGAAGACTCACGCTTACAAACTCATACCGCTTATGAACATTTAGATGCTTTAAAATCCTAGTTTTTCTCATCGTCATTCCTGCCTTTGTAGAAATGACGGGCTTAAAGTAAGTGCTATTAAGATCTGATGGATTTATTGTTAACTTCCATGACCCAATTAAATGTCCTGTTCAGGCTTCTCTTTGATTTGTGTGCCGGCTGATTCAGTCATGACTCTAAGTCTCCAATTAACCATGTTGTTCTTGCGGATCATCAAGCGCGTGCAATTTAAAATACCTGACAATAGTGCTAACGGTTCAAACAGATTTAATAGACAATTAGCACCCGTGAACCCGAGGCTGCGTTCACTGTACTTTATTAAATGCTCATTAATTTTAAGGAGAACAACCGTCATGGCACATAAAGAGCTACCGAAAACATTCCAAAGTGTTTGCCAACAACATCAGCAAATTGCCAAAGCGGTTGAGGAACTTGGTAAGGCGGCCAAACAAGCAGGCCCAATAGATGAGAAGAGTGCCCAGTTGATTCAACTCGCAGCGGCAGCGAGTATACGTTCTGAAGGCGCGGTGCACAGTCATGTAAGAAGAGCGATGGACGCAGGTGCCAATAAGGAAGAAATTCAACACGCGATTCTTTTGCTGACAAGTACCATCGGTTTTCCGACTGTTGTTGCGGCGTTAAGTTGGGTTGATGATGTGATTGGGCAAGATTAACTTTACTGTCGAAGCGAATATTTCACGATGAGCTCCTCACTCAAGCGCAAGGCTATGGAAAACTGACATTTGATAATCGCTTTACACGGGGATTACCGACGGCGGTGATTGGTAATGTGCAAAAGGGGTTTTTCGGAAATAGAATCTATAAGCCACCGTATGTGAGTTTGGCGGGATCAAGTAGTTTTTCCAGCTCAGTCCGCGATAATTGCGTCTGCTCTTCAGCCACATCGATGATGGCACGGCCTTCTTTATAGGCCTGCTTGGCAATTTCAGCTGCTTTCATATACCCAATAATGGGATTGAGCGCGGTGACCAAAATTGGATTTCTTGCCAAAGACTCTCGTAGTTTAGAATCGTTTACAGTAAAACTGCTTATTGCTTTGTCTGCTAACAAGCGCGTTACATTACCAAGCAGTGCAATGCTACTTAGCAAATTGTGAGCAATGAGCGGCAGCATAACATTCAGTTCAAAATTACCTGATTGCCCGCCAATGGTAATAGCCGTATCGTTGCCGATCACCTGTGCAGCAACCATAGCCGCTGCTTCTGGAATCACAGGATTCACTTTGCCAGGCATGATGGATGAGCCAGGCTGAAGGGCTTCGAGTTCAATCTCTCCCAGGCCAGCTAAGGGGCCGGAGTTCATCCAGCGTAAGTCGTTGGCGATTTTCATAATAGAGACGGCGATCGTTTTTAATTGGCCAGATAAAGAAACCGCAACATCCTGAGTGCCAATATGGGAAAAGAAATTGTTCGCGGGTAAAAATTCAATGCCGGTCAGTATGCTGAGCTGTTTATTGAATTGCGCGGCAAACTCAGGGTGGGCATTAATACCAGTACCAACGGCTGTTCCACCTTGGGCCAATCTTTGGACACTCGGTTGTAGTCTTGCTAGAGACGCAATGTTTTCATCAATTTGATCAGCCCAACTCAACAAACATTGGCTTAAGCGTACCGGCATAGCATCCATTAAGTGGGTACGACCCGTTTTAATATACTGGTCCACACTGGTGGCTTTGTCTTTGATAGTCTTGCTCAGGTGCGCCAAAGCCGGAATTAAGTGTTCTTCTAATTCAATGGCTGCACTAATGTGAATACAGCTTGGTATTATATCGTTACTACTTTGGCCGTAGTTGATGTGATCATTTGGACTAACAGGTTTATTTAGAATGCTAGTGGCCAACGTCGCTAGTACCTCATTGGCATTCATATTTGAACTGGTGCCTGAACCGGTTTGAAAAACATCCACCGGGAAATGCTGCATCATGTCTTCTGAATTTAATAATTGTTGGACGGCATCACAGATAGCTTCACTGACCTCCGGGGAAATCTGCTCGAGTTCAGAGTTTGCTTTTGCAGCAGCAGATTTGGCCAATAACAATGCGCGAATAAATGCACTTGGCATGCGTTGACCACTGACAGGAAAATTGTTGACAGCACGCTGTGTTTGGGCGCAATACAAAGCATCAAAAGAGACTTCAAGCTCTCCCATGCTGTCGCATTCGGTACGGGTTTTCATCTTGTGTCTCTATGACCGGGATATTAGTCGCAGTGGTTACAGCGAATCACTTCAAAGACCGTCTCAAGTGCCGCCTCTTCCATAACGTAATCCAGAACAATTCTCATCGCTTTACCTTCATCTTCGATAGAAAATTTATCGGTCATTCCCTTTAACCACGCAATATGGTCTTCGTTGAGATCGAACGTATGCTCTACTTTCACACCACCCATGTTTAGCTCCCTCTATCATTTATATAGGATTCGCCGACTAACACAAAAAGAAGTATGGTGTCTTTTTGTCGATATGCAAAGAACATTTCAGTCATCTTTGTGTGCTTATAGAGACGCCTCCTTAATAGATATTGTTCTTAAAATAGTATTGTTAGGACCCCATCGATATATGTGTATGTCGCATTCCTGAGCAGTAGCCGATTTTTATCGATACGAGGACGAAATGGTTACATGGGTAGTGGAAGAACCTGTCTCACAATGATACTCATACTCATCAGAATTATTTCTGAAACCGGCAACAGCTGGTTTTCGCCCTATATAGACACTAAGGAAAGTACTGATTAAGCCCTGTTATGACCCAAAGCCGCCATTTGATTTTTTCAATAGATGTTTTTAGCTCCCACATTTTGAGGAGTAGAGCCATGCTTCTTCTGGGTTTGTTGAAAGGAAACTGGGGCAGTTAGATTTCTTGTGGCCGTAGTTGATCGACAAATATAAAGTGACAGTAGGCTTTCTAATTGATCGACCTTTACGGGCTTCTCAATAAACTCATTCATGCCGGCTTCAATACAGTGTTCTACATCAGTGTCCATCAGGTTGGCAGTCACAGCAATAATGGGAATGTCGTGTAATGCATCAGTACGGTTTCGAATTGCTTTGGTGCAAGAAAAGCCATCCATTACCGGCATTTGCAAATCCATCAATATAACTGATATAGGTTTGTCTTCTAATAAATCAATGGCTTCTTCTCCATGATTGGCAACCTCGTATGAGTAACCCAGTTGCTCCAGTATTTTCCCCATAATCAATTGATTGACCTTATTATCCTCGACAATAAGAATGGGGAGATCAGCAGCTTCAGGGTGGATATTGATTTTTCCTTCGGTTAATTCTTCTATGTTGATCGGTATAGTAAAAGTAAAGGTCGAGCCGATATCTTTTGTGCTTTCAAATGTTAATGCTCCATCCATCAGTTCTATATACTCTTTAGAGATAGCGGCGGATTTCAAGCAAGTTGACGCCTCAGG
>DRHD01000211.1 GCA_011049795.1 Porticoccus sp. | reverse complement strand
GGGCGTGGGGTCCGTATGCCTTACCTGTCCAAGAGCGGCGTGCTCGACATGCAGGAACTCCCATTTACCGATAGTTTCGTGGAGATGAACAGATGAGTATGACCTCAAACGCGGCAAATGTGGCCGTTTGCAATCAGTCTTTAGGCTTATTGGGCGCTTCCGAGATTACTGTCGGAGGCACAACAGACCAGAACCACATCTATTGCACGACGTTCTTTGACGATGCAAGAGACGAGATATTAGCTGCGCACAGATGGAACTACGCCAAGAAACGTGCATTCGCCCTTGAGACGACCAAGCCGCTATTCGGTTATGATAATGCTTTCACTTATTTTACCGACGCTATAAAAGTATGGGGGATAGACGAAGCCCCTGAGGCTGTATGGGAACTTGAAGGTGCTTTGATTCTGACAGATCACGGCGACAGGCCAAAGGCGTGGAAAACGGCTGAAATTTATATAGTCAACGATTATGTAAAGGTTACTCCTGATACATGGGCAACAGGAGTTGCGGTGATAGACGGGCAGTATTTGTTGAGTGGCGACCTGATATATGAAGTCCTGGTGAGTCATACAACTGATACCATAGCCGCCGACGTTACCGCTAACAACCTAATCTCAAGAGGCGAAGGTTCAGAGGGCACATATCTGATCGCAGTAGCGCATACATCCGATACAGTAGCCGCTGATATTGCGGCAGGAAATCTCACCCCCGCTGGTGGCGACAGTGAAGTCCTCGCGGTTGAATATGTCTATCAAAGAACCGACGTTGACGCATGGCCTATCTCAGCAAGACAATCTCTTGTTATCAATTTGGCTCGTATGCTTGCTCCTGCTATCAAGCAGAACGAAGAGGCAAGTCTTAATCTTCAGACCATGCTCTACGGTGGACCAAAAACTACCGGATACATTGCTTTAGCCAGAACAATCGATGCACAGGAGGGTGGCCCAATGTCAGTGACAACAAGAACACTTTTGACCTCAAGACGGTCGAGGAGGGGTTATTATTCGTAAAGTCATCATATTCTTTATATTATGTTCGGTAGCATTGGCCCAGAATCCCTATCGGTCTTTTAACAATTTCAACGCCGGTGAACTCACACCATTACTAAACGCCAGAGAGGATTTGGCTAAGTTCCAAAACGGGTGCTCTGTCATGGAGAACCTGATTCCTATTCCGCAGGGCGGGGCGCAGAAAAGGCCGGGTACAAAATATGTTGCAGAAGTTAAAACTTCATCACTTGCCACGCGGATATTACCATTTGAGTTTTCTACATCGCAATCGTATATCATTGAAGTTGGCAATCAGTACATGCGGTTCTACACAAGTGGTGCGCCGGTATTTACGACTTTTGGAACAGAAGATTTATCTGGAATAGGCAGCATAGTTGCCCATTGGCTATGTGACGACAATGCTGCAAATACGACGGTTCTTGACGACGATGGCAATACCCACGATGCAACTGCATCAAGTAACACAAGCACAATATCAGTCGTAGACGCAGAAGGCGTTGCTAATGAGGCATTTGATTTAAATGGTTCAGATTATTTCACTATAGCCGATCACGATGATTTTAGTTTTAATAATGGAACCGACGGACTGAATGATGCTACTGTTGACTTGCCGTTTAGTATTGCGTTTTGGGCATATTTTGAAACGGCTTCCGAAGATGCAGTCTTGATACAAAAAGGTGGTAGTTCGGACAGCGAATACACCGTTAATGTTACCAGCGGTACACTGCAACTTGTTTTGGTTGACGAAAATGCAGGTGGCGATCCAAGTCACAAAGTAACAACAACAGATGTTATCGTTGCCGGTTGGCATTTCGTAGTAGTGACTTATTCTGGCGTCTGGGGTATTACTGCAACAGTAAACGATCCCGGTTCTGAAATTGGTATAAAGATATACTTAGATTGGCGAGAGGTAAAGGCTAACATAACGGGGGTCGGTGCTGGTTATGTGGCAATGCAGAACGACCAAGAAGAACTTGCAATAGGCGCAGGAGCCGTAGCACATGGCAGCATATGGGACGGGAAGATAGATAATGTCGCTATTTTCAGCAAAGAATTAACTGCCGTTGAGATAACATCGTTGACTGGAAATGATTCGACTACTCCTGTTGAAATAGTAACCCCATACCTTACCGCCAATTTGTTCGAGTTAAAGTTTGAGCAATCTGCTGATGTTCTCTATATTACCCACCCAGACTACGAAACAAAAAAACTGTCTCGTTTAGGCAACTCGCTTTGGTCAATGAATGCAATAGGAATTGAAACTGGCCCGTTTAGGACACAGAATGATGATGTAATTAAAACAATAGCAGCTTCTGCCACTACGGGTTCAGTGACGCTTACCGCCACAGGTCACGCTCCATTTATATCAGGGGCAACAGCAGGTCATTTACCAAGTGGTTCAGTTGCTACATCTAAATCCCAGACAGGTGCGTTATTCAGACTTGTTCATCCGCTTGATACGCTGGAATATACAGCCCAACTCACGGCTGATATTGTAGCAGGTCAAGTTGAAGGCACAAACTTGGTAAGTTGTGGAGTTCTGTATAAGGGTGCAGGATGGACATTCACTACAGGCGAAACTTGGTTTGGAACAGTTAAAGTACAGAGGAATTATACAATAGGTGCTGGTGCTGGTGATGGTGGCGACGAAGGAGCATCAGCTGGTTGGGAAACAGTTCTTTCATATAATTCTGGGTCTGGGGCTTCATCTTCTGCACGAAATGTAACAACTTCCGGTACTGAAGAGGATGCTCCTGCTTTATATCGTGTTATCTACGCAGACGAGGTTGGTGATGATACCGTTGGCATTTATTTTACAACCGATCAAACAGAACATATTGGCATTGTGAAAATAACTGCTGTGGCATCAACCACGTCAGCTACAGCAACTGTCTTAACAACACTTGCCTCCACAGATGCAACTCATAAATGGTCAGAAGGGGCATGGAGCAACTACCGGGGATGGCCCCAGACGGTAACATTTTTTGAGGATAGATTGTGTTTTGGCGGCAACACAGCACAGCCCGATACTATTTGGGCCTCCGTAACCAGCGATTACCAGAACATGACCGCAGGCCCGGACGATGACGAGGCCCTGGTATTTACTCTATCATCGAGACAGGTCAATGTTATCGAATGGATAATCGGCAAAGACAAATTGCTTATAGGTACGTCAGGGGCGGAGTGGACTATCGCCGGCGGTACAGACGAGCCACTGACGCCGTCTAACGCAATCGCCAAACAGCATTCAACTTACGGCAGTGCTAATCTGCAAGCAACTCTGGCAAATGAAAGCGTTCTGTTCTTCCAGCGTGGCGCTGCGAAAATGAGAGAGCTTGCCTATAATTGGGAACTCGACTCATACGTTGCCCCTGATATGACGATACTTGCCAATTTGGTTACGTTAGGTGGAATAGTTGATATTTCTTTCCAAAAGACGCCCGATTCAATTCTGTGGTGTGTGCGGACAGATGGTGAACTGCCTATATTTTCATACGAGAGGGCAGAGAACATCACTGCATGGTCGAGAATGGTAACG
>DRHD01000210.1 GCA_011049795.1 Porticoccus sp. | reverse complement strand
TCGTTGCACTGGCAAGCACAACAGACTCAATAGTCACGGGCTCGGCCGGCAAGTCGGCAAAGGACCCGATTGAAATTGTGGCCAAATTTGCAATGGTGTCGACCACACCCATGCCTTCTACAACCTTCCCAAACACAGCATATCCATCATTGCTGCCCGTTGAATCAAGAAACAAGTTATCAACATGATTGATAAAAAACTGAGAAGTGGCACTGTTCGGTATACTGGTTCTGGCCATGGCAATGTTGCCACGCACGTTTGAAAGTTCATTGTCGGTTTCAAGCGCTATGGGCGCAAAAGTTGATCTCGCCGTACCAGATATGTCAAAGCCACCCCCTTGAATCATAAACCCACTAATAACACGGTGGAAAATCAGATCTTGGTAAAATTCCGCTTCAATGTAGGCAAGAAAATTAGCCACAGTAATGGGCGCTTGTTCATGAAATAACTCAATCTCTATGACGCCATAATTAGTTGTCATGAAAACGTTCGAATCACTCGCCGACGGTGACGGTTGTGGCACCCATGCGGCAACCTCTAGCAGAGCAGCATCAACAGAACTTGCTGACGAGGTGACGGCTGATAGTAATGTTCTAACACCACTGATATCAGCAGAGGCGTAATCAATGGCATCAGATTCAATACGATCAGTAAAAGTGTTAGCGACGGTAATTTTGTTGCCTAGAGATAGCTCATCATCGTCCTGCGCTCCGTCGGCGATCTGTTTCGCGATGGAGGCCAGTGTCGCTTGTCCACTTTCAAGTCTCCCCACATAAAAATTCAAACCGTCAGTTTCAGGGCTTCGATTGAACATCTGCTGAAAAAGTCCATTGACGAGCTCCTCATGGCTTAGCGAAGCAAAGTTATCGCTGTATTCTTGCGAATTACCAAAGTCTGACAGAACGGCGTCCAAATTATTAGATCCGTCAAACTGCTCTGCCCAATGGTTTACTCCAGCGGGGTCGCCCGCTCTACCGTAATACGCCACATACATTTGTTGCGCGAGGTTAACTGAGGTTTGCGACTGCGCGAATGACGCTATGGGGGCTAATGATAGTATTGTCAGAAGAAGGTATTTAAAAATCACTGAAAGATCGACCGTATGAGTTATATATTACGCATAGATTCACCATGCATGTTGGCGCCCATTATTGTTTATTCACTCCATTGTGGAAAGCCTTATGTAGTGGCATAGCTAATTTGACCACCCTTTAGTTAGTGGCCGGCTTAGACCCCATACAGAGCAAGGACGGTCACACAGGGCCTAGTTTGAGTGAAAAAGGGGTACAATCCTGCATTCACCTCGAACGATGACCTGATTATGACCACCCATACAAAGCTGCACCCGCGTAACCAACACCGTGAGGGTTACAACTTTGCACGACTGGTGAAGCAGTCACCGGAACTTGAGGCTTTTACCCACCTCAGTGTGGCGGGCCAGACCACCATCGACTTCCAGGACGAGCAGGCGGTGCGTGCGCTCAATGGAGCCCTGCTCAGGACCCATTACAAGATTACCTTCTGGGATACCCCCGCCGGCTACCTATGTCCGCCGATTCCCGGCCGCGTAGACTATATTCATCACCTGGCAGACCTACTCGCCAGCGACAACAATCAAGTGGTTCCTCATGGGCGCAATATCAAGGTGCTGGACATCGGTACCGGCGCCAACCTGGTGTACCCACTCATAGGCCAGAGTGAATATGGCTGGCACTTTACCGGTGTCGATATAGACCCTACTGCCATCAAAGTGGCGCAGCATATTAGCCAGTGCAATAAATTGAAGATCACCCTTAAGCTACAAAAAAGGCCCGAGAATATATTTAGAGGCGTGATAGGCCCGCAGGATGCTTTTCACCTCACCTTGTGCAACCCCCCTTTTCATGCCTCGACTGAGGCCGCCAAAAAGGGCACCCAACGCAAATGGAAAAATCTTGGTAAGGGGACGCAGGACAAGCTTAACTTCGGCGGTCAGAATGCCGAACTTTGGTGTCCCGGCGGCGAGGTGAAATTTATCGCTAATATGATTGAGCAGAGTGTGGAGTTTGCTGAGCAGTGCCTGTGGTTTAGCTCGCTAGTGTCAAAAAAAGATAACCTCAAACCACTTTACAACATGTTAGAAAAAGCTAAAGCCCTTGAAATAAAAACCGTCGACATGGCACAGGGACAAAAGGTGAGTCGCTTTATCGCGTGGACTTTTATCGACAAAAACCAGCGCCATTTATAGATTGAAATATTGTCGCCTAGCGCCAAGAACCAAGAACCAACATTAAACAGACACAAAAAAGCCCCGAGCTTATCGAGGCTAATTATCTAGCCCGCTGTTTGCAATGAACGCAAGCGGGCTAGAAAGGAGAGCTTAGTATTTAACGACGCGCTTTACGGAAAACGCGTAGTCCGGCCAAGCCTAGAGCAAGTAATGCAATGGAACTTGGCTCAGGAACAGGCGTGGGGGGCACAACGACTACTGGAGGAAGTCCTCTCGCTTCGTCCGACAGGTGCAATTCCATATCGGTAATGCTATTAAGCTTGGCGTCCGCTGCAGCCTTTGAATCAAGGCCAGTCCACATTATTTCAATAGACGACGTCATGTCATATTCAAGACACAAATCCTCGTCGCATATGCCGCTTTTAATGAGGTATTCACGGGAGGTCGCCCAAGTGAAATCATCATCCAGACCGTTACCATCTTCAGCCTGCCACATGATTTTAGCGACACTAGCGTCGTCATCCTTTAGTTCGAAGTACTCACTGCCAGTCTGAGTTCCGTAGTCCATTTTGACGGAGCCATGATGTGATCCGTCCAGATAAGCATCCAGATACGCATCATCAATCACATTACAATCAGCATCGCTACCGGTCCCACTATAATCACACCCGTCGGCCCAAAGCATCCGTCGTGCGTAAGTGGGTATCTCGAAGAAGAGGTTCAGTGAATACGATCCAGCGTTATCGTTAATCTCCCAAAACAAATCGTTCTGATTACCGGCCGCTTCGTCATAAATAGAGTGATGACCGTTCCACCACAATAACGAATCTGATCCGCTGCTAGGGTCAGCGCCCATATATTCACCAGCCGTTTTGATTCCATCTACGGTTATCGTTGAGGACATTGCGGACATACTCACCGCCAAACTGGCCCCGAGTAATAATGCTTTGTTAAGCAGAGATTTCATGCGTGTTACTCCAAAATAGTAATATCAAGGCTTTTTTTTATGATGCACCAGCCTAAAGGCAATTTTCGCGCCAATAATACTTAATTCAATCAATTCAATAGCTTAACTTTTTGGAGTAGTTCCAAAGCACTCTAACTGTAAAGTATTTCGACACTTTAGGATGATTAAGCACAATTTACGCCTGCCACTCTCTGGCGACTGGAACCCTCTAGGCTAGCGGTAACTATCGGCCACTGAGGGCTTTCGTTTCAGGTGCATCAACAAATAATACGTTGGCAGTGACAGTGCAACTAAAGCCACTGTATTCACGGCCGTCATGGGATCAGAAGTAGCGATATACATTCCAAACGCTATCCATCCAAGCAACACAAGAGCGGAACTAAAGGGATGCAGAAAAGCTCTAAAGGGCCGGGGAGTTTCTGGCTCCTGCTTTCTCAACCTGAAAACACCGTAAACTAAGCTTGCATAGATCAGAACATACAAAAGCACCGAGAGATTTAAAAGGAAATTAAAACCACCAAGAATAATCAAGAGCACCGCTAGCACCCAAGTGGGCAATAGTGCGCCAATGGGCGTTCCACGCTCGTCAACTTTGTTTGCACGGTCGCTAGCCAAACCATCAACCGACAGCGCGAACAGCACTCTTGAACCGCTCATATAAGAAAGGTTCTGCTGACTCAGCAGCGTGAGAATCGCGCCGACAATAATCAGACTGCCCGCTCCCACCCCAAATAACAAATCCATTGCAGAGGCAAAGGCCAGCTCTTCACCCGCCAACAATTGAAGTGGCACCGCAACAACCAGCGCGGCGTTCATAACTAAATATAAACTCGTTACAATGACCAGCCCTTTGATTGCACTGACAGCGGCCGCACGACCACCGCCTTTTATTTCACCACCAAAATAGGAGGCGTAGAGAGAGCCATCGTAGGTGAAAATAATCGCCGCAATCACTACGGCTAAGCTGCCACCGACCTCATGCTGCTCGTCGCTTGCTAAAGACATGGGGACGGTGTTGGTCATGCCGCCATAAATCAGCGCTATGGCTGTTGCGGCCGCAATGCAAGCAATTCCGACAGCCGCGGCTCGCTGAATTGAACCGCCCGTCGCACCGCCCATCAGTTGAATAAGCGCAAATAGAGTTGTTACTAAAATTGCACCGGGCGTTATATAAGCGGCAAGGGGCGGATAGAGCAAGGCCGCAAACTCGACCACTACCACGGCCTTAAGCGCTAACACGGCAGGAAATGTAAGCCAGTCCACCCAGCCGATTAAAAATCCAGCATAGGGGCCGTAAGCACGCGCGACCAATGTGTAAGGTCCACCAGATCTTGCCGTCATGGCCACCAGTTCACCTATGACGGCCAGTGTCAGCAAAGAGAACAGTCCGCCGAACAGCCAAAACATTAAATACTGCGAGGGATCTGTCACTACTTCGGCAATCTCTCCCGGCGTGCGCAGAATGCCGAGACCAATGATACCTCCCACCAGAGTAGCTATTGCAAAACTGTTGCCAAATAGATGTTTAAGCTTGGCGTCTTGCATAGTTCTGTTCCTTGTTATTGCTTCACAGCCTTTATTACCCGAGGATTCGCCTGAGCGACAAACTCTTCGGGCAGCATTGGCCGTCCAAACAAATAACCCTGCTCCTGCAGCCCACGATGAAGATCGGCCTCCATTTACAGCAAGGCCTTTAGCTCTGAGCTCATCGACTGCGAGTAGTAACTGATTTGGTTGCGCCCGGCTTGCTTCGCCTGATACATCGCGGTATCAGCATTCATCATCAATGTGTCACTATCATCGCCATCGTGGGGGTAAATAGCCAGCCCAATACTGCCCGACGCATACACCTCAATGCTCGTAGGGTGAAACGATTCCGCTAGCCGACCTAATACTCGCTGAGTGACTCGATCATAATTTGTGCGCCCCTCATCCGAGGGTAAAAGCAATACAAACTCATCGCCACCCAGTCGCGCAACGCTATCGCTCTCGCGCAAACAATTGGCAATGCGCTCTGCCGCCTGTTGCAATACCTTATCCCCGGCAGCATGACCCAGAGAATCGTTTATATTCTTGAAGTTATCCAGATCAATAAAAACAAGGGCAAATTCAGTTCCCCTGCGCTTAGCACTTATTAGGGCCTCGGATAGCCGGTCGCTGAACAAGTTGCGGTTGGGCAGCTCTGTTAAGCTATCGTAGTTAGCTTGGTGCCAAATGGTCTCTTCCATCTTCTTGCGATCAGTTATGTCACTAGCGCTAAATATAAAGCCACAGCCATCGGTGTGATCAAATTGCCGTGGAGCACAAACCAC
>DRHD01000209.1 GCA_011049795.1 Porticoccus sp. | reverse complement strand
GATATAGCGTCACTTCAACCCGTTATACGGTTAATCATGAAGACACTTTCTGGAAATGAGCCTGCCTATTAATAACTGAATTGCCAATAACTGACCGGCCAATAAATAGGTGTAAATTTTTTTGAACAATTATGGACAGTACCAGTAGAAACAGCCTTGGCGATAACGGCATCCCGCTGAGATAGCTCATTGGCTGTATTCACCAGAAAACAACCTTTACGTGTGCCACGCGTTTTTGCTTCGGAAATAACCCCTTCAAGGAAGTCATGCAAAAATTGTTCAGTGGAAATACTGTTGACTAGTTGTTCACTCAGAACACTGGCCATGGTTTGCTCGTAATGATCAAGACAACGAACAAACAGCTCATGTTTGTTGCCAAATGTCTGGTATAGGCTGCTTTTAGACAAGCGCATTGTCTTGAGTAAGTCCTGCAGCGATGTTGCCTCATAGCCCACTGTCCAGAATTGCTGTGTGGCAGCCTCTAGCGCTCGATCGATGTCAAATTCTCTGGGTCTTCCGGAAGTCATGGCATCTATTATGGACTGATCAGTCCAATTGTCAAACTGTTTCAACGTATCTAGACCGTCCTAAGAAATGTGTCATTTAGAAGATGAAATATTTTTTCTTAATTAACAACAGGTTGAGAACTTACAACTAATTTTCAACTAACGTTACAAACCGGGCAATCAGCCTTTTTCTGAATACGAAAACTCTGCCATTGGTGGTGCTTGCCATCAAACATCATTAGCTTTCCATTAATATCTGATGCCATTCCCAGCAACAGTTTGATCGCCTCCAACGCCTGCATAGAACCCAAAATACCCAGCAGTGGGCCGACCACACCACTGGTACTGCAGTTTAATACCGGCTCAGCAGCATCTGGTGGATACAAACATTCATAACAGGGTGTTTCTGGTTGGCGATAATCAAACAACATCAGGTGACCTTCCCAACGAATGGCCGCCGCGGATAACAATGGAATGCGTTCTGCAACGCAAACTCGGTTTACTGCTTTGCGTGTGCCGAGGTTATCGCTGCAATCCAGAACAAGGTCTACTTCTGGGACATACTCTCTGAGGTCTTCTTCTGTGAGCGCATGGTCAATGGCTTCCAGATCAATTTCCGGATTCAGATGAGACAACCTTTCCTCAGCCAAGTCAGCCTTTGGCTCACCAGCACCATCAGTATCAAACAATATCTGCCGCTGAAGATTGGTAACATCGAGGCTATCACCATCTGCAATCAGTAACTTTCCAATACCTGCTGCCGCCAGATAGAGTGCTACCGGAGAACCCAGCCCGCCAAGGCCGACTATTAGCACTTTTGACTGGGAAAGCTTTAGCTGGCCCACCTCACCAATATCACCCAACAACAGATGACGGCTATAACGCTTTTTTTCCCGATCACTCAGCATCATCAGTCTCGATTAATGGTTTTATTGAGAGCCACTCTTCAGGGGTGTTGGTATTGACCAGTAGCTTGGGCTCAGTCACTGGCAATTGCACCGCATTCACCGCAGCAAGCAGTTTTTTTACGGAACGAGGCATCGTTGATCCCTCGGCAAACACTGCATCCAAATAATCTGATAGCACCGCATTCACAGGCAAATACAGGGGTAGATAACAATCCTCGTAGCAAATGGCAGAGCCCGACGCTTCGCCCATACGAATCAAGTGTTGTAGCACCGAGGGAGTCAATAGAGGCATATCCACAGGCACGATTAACAGTGCATCCACCTGGCATTCTTTAATCACAGTATAGACCCCGCCAAGCGGGCCAGACTGAGGAACCAAATCAGGAACACCATCATCACCGCCACTGACCAGGACTTCGAGCCCAAGTGACCGCAATAAGGACTGCGTATACTCCAACATTGTCTGTTGATTACGACGCAACTGAGCCTTATCCGTACCCATCCGAGTCGACAGGCCACCAGCCAGAATCAAACCATGACACGAAGACATGAAACGGGTACTACCTCTACGTTGTTATCTGAGCCAAGTTATCTAGGCCAACCTGGGATGCTGACCCAACGAAAATTAATCTCACCATACTAACCATCATGGTCGCGCTAACAATGGCCATACTAACAATCGTGGCCAAAAAAAACCGCGCCAGAAGCGCGGTTTTTTATTCACTAGGCAGTTTTTTAATTCACTAAAAAGTTACTTGCTCTGCTCCAGCATGTAATCAACAGCCGCTTTCAATTCACCGTCAGAGCAGTCCATGCAAAGCCCTTTTGGTGGCATGCCACGAACACCGTTAATCGCATTGGCATAAAGTGTATCCATGCCTTGATCAACACGGGCTGTCCAATCGGCAGCTACACCCACTTTTGGGGCTCCAGCAGCACCAGTGGAGTGACATGCTGTACAGCTCTTGTTGAAAACATCTCCACCAGAACGGGGGCCAGAAGCCGCGGCAACGGGTGCTACAGTGGCAACATCTTTTTCCAGTACCACTTCACCTGCAGGAGCGAGGCGCCCAGACATTTCTTTCTCTTGCTGTACCGTGAGATTAAGTTCCTCTTTCTCGGAACTACAACCAGAAATTCCCAGCACCAGTGTCAACGCAACAGCTACAATACCTGCTTTTTTTAATTGGCTCATTCTGGCCTCCATAGTATTTTTAGTATTCGTATTTGCAACCAATGACCAAAGAGTCAGTGATGCATTAAAGTCAGTGGCGTATTATAGCTGTATAAATTCCAGCCGTGAACAAGGAAATAGACGAAGTCTGATGGCCCTTAAGCCGCGGCCTTCAACCATAGCCCTTTTAAACCATAGTCCTAAACCATAGGCCTAAACCATAGTCACACCAAACATCCGTTTGGCCAGCTGGACACGTTCCTCCACACCGCGCTCAATGGGCCGCATATCATCAACCATCTGCAAACGCTTTCTTAATCCAACTTGGTTGGCGATCTGAATCGCAAGGCCCGGTCTGGCATTAAGTTCCAGTATCACCGGGCCACTATTTTTATCCAGCACAATATCTGCACCAAAATAACCAAGTTCTGTCATTTCAAAACAACCTGCTGCCAAGTGAAGCACCTCATCCCAATGAGGTAGCTCCAACTCATCAAAACGAAATCCGGTATCCGGGTGTTGATCTACTTTCTGGTTATGTTGTACGGCATAAAGGCTATGCCCGGTCACAATATCAATACCAACACCAACGGCACCCTGGTGTAAATTGGCCTTGCCATCAGAAGCGTGGGTAGAGCAACGCATCATAGCCATCACAGGAAATCCGCGATAAACAATGACTCGAATATCTGGCACACCTTCGTGACTGTAATTGCTAAGTATTTGATCGAACTCGATCATATCTTCGATCATGGCCACATCGGGTCGACCACCTAGACTATAAAGCCCACTGAGAATATTGGAGGTGTGACGTTTTACATCCCTCAAATTTAAACTGGCACCGGTAGATTTAATAAACTCATCACCACGGCGCTCAGAGATCACCAGGATGCCCTTTCCACCACTTCCTTGGGCTGGCTTGATAACAAACTTCTCCAGCCCCTCTAATAACGACTCAAGGCCCTGAACCTCATGTTGAATTTTCACCACACCAAACAGCTTTGGGACTGACATTCCGTACTGTTGGGCAGCCTGTTTGGTTTTCAGCTTATTGTCGACCAGGGGGTAACGACTTCTGTCATTGGTTCGGCCAATATAATCAATATTACGGCTGTTCATACCAAGAACACCCTGCGCTCGCAATTCCCGCGGCGTAATCCACCTCATTTATCAGGCCTGCCCAGATCACGAAACCGGTACAGCTCAGTCAACCTGTAGCCAGAGTATTTTCCGATGAGCAGTACTACACCCAGCAAACTGATCATCAGCTCAGGAAAGTTAAAGGTGAGGTGTTCAATCCATGCTGTGGACATCAACAGATAGGCCAAAATTGCGGCCAACAGGCTGCCCCCACCCTGTATCAACACTTCATGAACACCCTCTTCTTCCCAGAGAATCGACATTCTCTCAATGGTCCAGGCAAGAATAATGGTGGGTAGAAATGTCACCGTCAGCACTTGGGCAAAGCCAAGCTTGTAACTCACAATACTGAGTGCAGCCATTATGAAAATCACCACAATGACCACGGCGGTGATCCTGGCAACCAACAGCAAATTGAGGTATGACAGGTAATAACGGATCCACAAACCCGCGCCAACTACCGTCAAAAAGACCGCCAGCCCAGTCAGCAAAGTAGTTTGAATAAATGCCAGCGCAATCAAAATCGGCATAAAGGTGCCGGAAGTCCGAATGCCAACCAACACCCGAAGAAGCACCACCACCAGAGCGCCTACAGGAATCAACAACAACCCCTTGAAGACTCCTTGTTGCTCTACCGGCAAGGAATAGATAGAAAAATCCAACAAGGGTTGTTCGCCCACTTGTTGCTCCATAAACAGCACAGTCTTTATTGGAAGGGTATTCTTAACAATGGCAAATTCAAGCTGAGAACTACTACCTCCCAGCACATCCAAAACCGATGCCCCACCCCTTCGCCAAACGAAGAAATTTTCTGGTAAACCTGGCTGCCCTGTCTTGGGATCAAAAATATTCCAATGTTTCCCATCAAATACTTCGACCAAACTATTGATTTTCTGACGACGACGGCCATCTTCCAGAAAGACACCCCGCACCCGCTGTGAAGGAATACCGGAGAAAGCCAGTATATCCATCACCACTGCCAGCTTGCTCTCCTCCCGGCTACCAAACAAAAAGGTGGCATCTTGATCCATTTGATCCTGTACTAACTGCTTCAGCAGCAAAGCGGTAAAACTAGCGGGGCCTGAAGACCGCTCTTGCAACGATGCCACCACTCGCTCCATGGCGGCTTGGCGATCTGCTGTTAGCTCTGGAGGTATGACTTCAGGCACGGGGCTACCGCCCAAGCCAACGTTATCAGCTCGGTAGATTTGCAGCTTGTAATAAAGTGTTGTTGGTCGCTCCAGGGACTGACGTGTCCACTGAGCATACCGGTTCCCATTAAGTGCCATCACCGTAAACCCAAAGCCTGATGAGGCAAAATGATCATCCAACACCACCCACCCTGCTTGTGAATCAGGAAGAGCCAGCGAAATCTCCACGGGACCACCTACAGGCTTAAAACTGATTTTTGACTCTAGGGTCCAAACCGCTTGTCTCTGACCGGGCAGCAGGGGAAATCCAAGCTCAACCTTTTTGTAGAGGGTCAACCCTAAACCGATGAGGATTAATATCCCGGCAACTAAACTAATTTGCACCTTAGACGACATGCGTTGTTACTTCAGTATGTGCTGTTGGCTGACATCAACAATGGCTGTATCTGTCAATAAATTTCGCCCCACTAGAACCGGATACTCAAAGTCAGCTCTATTGGAAAGAGTGACATCCACCAACTCCTTTATCTCTCCAAGTGTTAGCCAAAGCTTGACGACATACCGGCGTTCCCTCTCTCCCTGCTGCCGCTTGATCAACACCTTACGGCGTAAGCGCCGCTCCAGTTCAATCAGCTCGTTGGTCTCAGGATTCAACAGAGAAAACCGTACATATCGCTTTCCATCTCGCTCAATCAGCTGAATATTTTCAGCATGTATAGAGGAAGACTCCGCGCCTGTATCTATGCGCGCTTCATATTTGAAACTTGATGGTTCAACCACTACCGACTCTACCCCGCCAACAATAGGCAAATCCAGCTCTCCCCCTGTCTGCTGACTAGGAGTAGGGCTGATGACAATCTTCTCAATGACCTTTGGGGCCGGACAGAATGCCGGTTTACAGACGAGGCACACAGCTGGTGGCGGGCACACCTGCACCTCTGAAGGAGAACCTTGGGTCTGAAACAAAGAGCAGCCTGATATCAGGAGTAATCCGACAACAACAAGGCTTTTTGATCCCGCTTTTAGTGTCATTCTAGCCTTTCATTTATAGATTTCTTTGAACCTAAGTATAACTCAAGGAGCAAGCCAAAAAGCAGACCTGACTCTCATGAAACCGCCGACTCAGAAATAGACTAATGATAGTGGAAGCTATATTATTGCGGCCTCTCAAGCACCCGTAGCTCAGCTGGATAGAGCGCTGCCCTCCGGAGGCAGAGGTCAGAGGTTCGAATCCTCTCGGGTGCGCCAGTGACAACAAAACCCCGCGTATTTGCGGGGTTTTTTGTGGCTGGTAACTCCGAGGGCTGATGAGAGCCTCTCAGGTTCGACAAACTTGTACCACAAGTTTGGGCACCGGAGCACAGTGACGGTGGGGCTGTTATTCCCAATAACGTCCCAAACAGTGATAGATATTGATCTATCACTGTGCAGTCAATCCTCTCGGGTGCGCCAGTTTTAAGACTATATCACCTCTCTTCTCGCCAACGGCCACACCACAGAGTGCCAACCATCGACCACCCTTTTTCACAAAATAGCCTCTGTATCATTGATTTTTTTCTATAAATCTATAGATTCTATAACCCTATAGAATTAGTGCTCAAACCATGAACCCTGATAGTCAAAATACTCTTCGCTACCATCAGCAACATCAAAAAGCGTTAGAAGCCGCCGCTTCTGTTTTTGCTGAAAAGGGCTATCACGGTGCAAGTACACAAGATATTGCTTCGCATATGGGTATTCGCCAGGGAAGCCTCTACTACTATTTCACATCGAAGGAAGCCGCTCTGGAAGAAGTGTGTCTAACCGCACTTCGCGACTATGTGGATAAAATAGAACAAATATCCACACAGACACAACCATTAAAAGAAAAGTTAACTGCCGCTATTGCTGCCCATCTAGCCAGCTACCGGGCAAATAGCGAAGCACTGAAAGTTCATAATGAGCAACGGTTATATTTGCCCGAGGAAAAGCGTGAGAAACTAAAAGCACTTGGCTCGCGGTACCGTCAACAGCTTGAAGACATTTTAGTTGAGGGTGTTCACAGTGGTTTTCTCAACAAAAATCTCGACTGTCATTTTGCCGCAGTATCTTTAATCGGACTGTGCAATTATTGGGGAGCCAAGCTTACCCGTGATCCAAAACTGGCACTCAATGAGGTCACCACAAAGTGTATAAATTTTGCGTTAAACGGATGCCTTGGGCACACAAATTAACCCTACCGTCACGACGATATAACGATTAATAAGGGATCAAACCATGACCGAAATGAAGGCAACCAATGTACATTGGCACGAGGGGGATATCACCCGGGAAGACCGCCATCGGCTCATGGGTCAAAAAGGTGTGACTATCTGGTTCACCGGTTTGTCCGGTAGCGGCAAAAGCACCGTGGCTGTGGCTCTGGAAAGTGCACTCTATGAACGCGGCAAACTCACCTATCGACTTGATGGCGATAATATTCGGCTGGGCATTAACAAAAACCTGGGGTTCAGTGCTGAAGATCGCACAGAAAACATCCGCCGTATCGGTGAAATAGCCAAGCTGTTTGTAGACTCAGGCACCATTTCTCTTTCCAGTTTTATCAGCCCCTACCGAGCAGACCGTGACAAAGTTCGCCAACTTCACGATGAAGCCAGTCTGGATTTTATTGAGGTATTTGTTGACTGCTCCCTTGAGGAAGCAGAAAAACGTGACCCCAAGGGACTGTATAAAAAAGTCCGAGCTGGAGAAATTAAAAACTTTACAGGTATTGACGATCCCTACGAAGCCCCGGAAAATCCCGAAATTCATTTACACACAGACCAGATGACACTGGATGAAGAAGTCGCAATAATTATCCATTACCTTGAAAGCAATGGATTCTTAGCGGGTAGGTAGTAACCCCCCACCTATTAATCGCCAGTAGACTAACGAAACAAATAGCCAAGCCCAACCACAGGAGAATCCATAGTGATCAAG
>DRHD01000208.1 GCA_011049795.1 Porticoccus sp. | reverse complement strand
TGGAAGCGGTAACCGATGACTTTTCACCCATGGTGCGCCGCCTCAATGAAGCGATTGACGAGGTAAAGGACAATAATAGTCATCTGCCCGAGGATGAAGCCTGCGAACTGGCGGCCTTTCTTGAGTGGATGCGGGATGATGCCTATATTCTTCTTGGTTGTTCCGAATATAAGCTCGTAGATGATCAGGTGCCACCAAAATTGGAGCACCTGGCAGATCGACAACTGGGAATATTTGCCCGTCACCCGGTTAAGGTTGCAGAAACGGCATTAAATGATCTGAGCCCCGGGAGGCCAGTATTTTATAAGAGCAGAGTGTCAATGGCACTGACCAAGTCCTCGCTCCGTTCCAGAGTGCACCGTCAAGCCTACTCCGATTATATTCTCCTAAAGCGCTATAACAAAAAGGGTGTGGTCATTGGTGAGCATCTGTTTATGGGGTTGTATACCTCACGGGTGTACACCATGAGTCCTTTTCAGATTCCCTTTATCCGCCAGCGGGTATTACAGGTACTCAATAGAACCGGTTTTCCTGAAGGTAGTCACGACTACAAGGCAATGTGCCAGCTGATTGAAGTGCACCCTAGGGATGAACTGTTCAATTGCACCGTGGATGAGCTCCATCAAATACTGATGGGGATCTGGCAAATTAATGAGCGCAAAATGGTCAAGTTCTTTATGAGAGCGGACCCATTTGAGAAGTTCGTCAATTGTCTGGTATACATTCCTCGGGATATTTATCGCACTTCAATTCGTGAACGAATTGAAGTGCTCCTCAAGGGGGAGTTAGATGCCAGCGAAGCTGAGTTTAATACCTACTTCTCCGAATCAGTATTGGCCCGCACTCAATACGTGGTACGAATAAATTCTGCCCGCTACAAGCAAATAGATCACAGGGCGCTTGAACAAAAGATCATCAAACTCACGCGCGATTGGTGCGACGATCTAAAAGTGGCCGCGATAATAGAGTGGGGCGGCGAGAAGGGTCGTCAGATGTACGCCCTGTACCGCAACGCTTTCCCTGCGAGCTATCAGGATCATTTTGATCACAGTGCTGCGGTGGAGGATATTGAGCTATTTCATTCACTTTCCAGTGAACATGAAATTGCCATGAGCTTTTATCAGTCAATGGATGCAGAACGCAATGTCATGCACTTTAAAGTATTTCATCGCGTTGCCCCACTGGAACTGTCCAGCATGGTTCCTATGCTTGAAAATCTGGGTTTTCGAGTTATTGGTGAGCACCCGTATCAGGTTTCCACGGTAGAAGGTGAGGAAATATGGATACACGATTTCACTCTATTGTTTGGTCTTGATGTGGAAGTGGATGTCTCTGCTGTTCGCAATACGTTTCAGGATGCTTTTGAAGCGGTTTGGTATGGGAATACAGAGAATGACAGTTTCAATCATTTAGTGGTCGGTGCTCGCCTTGATTGGCGGACAGTTGCCATGTTACGGCTCTACGCTCGGTATATGAAGCAGCTTGGCAGTAGTTTTAGTCAGAATTTTATAGCGGATACGTTAGCTACGAATTTGGATATTACCCGCAATTTGGTTGCTCTTTTTCGCTGCCTGTTTGACCCCAAGGTGGTCGGGTCGAGTAGTCAGGAATACGGTCGTGCTGATCGGCTCAATGAAAAAGTTATAGAAGCGCTAGATCTGGTCAGCAGTGTCAATGAAGACCAAGTGCTAAGAAGTTATTTACAGTTAATTAATGCCACCAAGCGAACTAATTTCTTTCAGCCAGATGGCGATGATAAACATAAATCCTATATGTCAGTGAAGCTCTCGCCCGTAGAAATTGATGATGCGCCCGAGCCACGGCCACTGTATGAAATATTTGTTTATTCACCGAGGATGGAAGGGGTGCACTTGCGGTCAGGAAAAGTGGCCAGAGGTGGTTTACGTTGGTCTGATAGACAGGAGGACTACCGCACCGAAATTCTTGGTCTGGTTAAGGCTCAGCAGGTAAAAAATGCTGTGATTGTCCCCACGGGTGCCAAGGGTGGGTTTGTCCTAAAAAGTATTGACCGTAAAGCCACTCGAGAGGAGTTTTTACAGGAAGGTCTTGCCTGCTATCAGTTATTTATCCAAGGCTTGTTAGATGTCACCGATAATATTATCGATGGCGTAATTATCCCTCCGGAGTGTGTGGTTCGCCGAGATGATGATGACCCCTATCTGGTTGTGGCTGCAGATAAAGGGACCGCCAGTTTTTCTGATTTTGCGAATAAAATTTCTACAGCTCGTGGCTTCTGGTTGGGTGATGCCTTCGCCTCTGGTGGTAGTCATGGCTACGACCATAAGAAAATGGGCATTACTGCACGTGGTGCCTGGGTGGCGGTACAGCGGCATTTCTGTGAGTTGGGCCTTAATACCCAAACAGATGATTTTACTGTGATAGGCATTGGCGATATGTCCGGTGATGTCTTTGGTAACGGTATGTTGATGTCCGAGCACATCAAGTTGGTGGCAGTATTTAACCATCAACATATCTTTATTGATCCAAACCCGGATGCTCCCACAAGTTTTGCCGAGCGCAGGCGGGTATTTGAGTTACCTCGCTCCACCTGGGAGGATTATGACGCGTCATTGATATCCAAAGGTGGCGGTATCTTTCCTCGCAACGTCAAGTTCATTCCGTTGTCCGCAGAAATTAGAGACTATTTTGGGATTGTAGATGAGCAGCTTAGACCCAATGAATTGATTCAGGTACTGCTTAAAGCAAAGGTAGATTTGATCTGGAACGGCGGTATTGGCACTTATGTAAAAGCGTCTGATGAGAGCCATCAGGATGCTGGGGATCGAGCCAATGATTCTGTGCGAGTTGATGGTAAGGCGTTGTGTTGTCGGGTCTTTGGTGAGGGTGGTAATTTGGGCATGACGCAGCGAGGGCGTATTGAATTTTCCCTCAAAGGCGGCGCTTGTAATACAGACTTTATTGATAATGCTGGGGGGGTAGACTGCTCTGACCATGAGGTCAATATTAAGATTCTTCTGAATGAGTTGGTTCAGAGTGAAGCTTTGACCGTTGAGCAACGGAATCAGTTGCTTGTAAAGATGACCGACAATGTTGCTGAATTGGTGCTGCAGAATAATTATCGACAAACCCAGGCTATCAGTCTCGCATATTACCGATGCCAGAGTGATTTTTCTGAGTTTTGGCGTTTCATTTCTAAGCGGGAGTCTGCGGGTGAGCTGAGCCGTGAGCTTGAACACCTGCCCGATGATGAAACGTTGATGGAGCGAGAAAAAAGTAACACAGGGTTGACCCGCCCCGAACTATCCGTGCTGGTATCTTATGGCAAAATATTATTGAAAGAAACGGTGTTGAAATCCAACTTACCGGAAGACAGCTATGTTGCACAGTCGATCGCTGATGCATTCCCAACACTACTCGTCGATGAATACCTACAACAGGTACAGAGCCATAGTCTGCGACGGGAAATTATCACTAATCAGATTGTGAACGAAGTGGTCAATGTGATGGGCTTGACGTTCTGTCAACGACAGGCTGCATCCACAGGAGCCGAGGTTGATGAGGTGATTCGTGCTTACGTGGTTGTCCGTGGTGTGCTTGGGCTGGATCGAGTCTGGAAACAAGTGGAAGCCTTGGATTATCAAGTGCCCACAGAGGTACAGTTTGAGTTGTTTTACGCACTGATGCGACTGGGTCGGCGTACCTCGCGCTGGATCCTTCGCAATCGTCGATCCTGCCTCAGCCCAGAGCGTGAAGTCCCGGCTTTTAGACCGAAGTTAGTGGAGTTGCAGTTGTTGTTGCCAACACTGTTTTCTCAACAGCAATCAAGGGACTGGATCGAGGAAGTAGAGCGGATAGTTGCATTAAATGTGCCGCAGAATGTGGCAGTACTGGTGGCCAGTTCTAATTTCCTCTATTTCGGTTTTGGTATTGCAGATATTGCCGTGAGCAGTGGCAAACCTGTGGGACTGGTTCTTGAGTTGTACTATCGGATCAGTGTTGAACTCGACCTAGACTGGTTTGCTGATGAAATCGTTAACCTTGAGCCAACCACAAAGTGGGAGGATTTTGCCCGTGAGTCGTATGTGGATGATCTGGAAACTCAGCGTCGCAGTTTAGCCAATGCGCTATTATCCAGTATCGAATCTGCTACAGATATCAATGGTGTCATTGATGTTTGGAAAGCGGCTCAGGGTCCGTTGATTAAGCGTTGGCTTGAGATGACGGAGGAGCTCCACAATGACCCCAGCCGAGATTTCGCTATGTTCTCAGTCGCC
>DRHD01000207.1 GCA_011049795.1 Porticoccus sp. | reverse complement strand
GTATATGTACCTGCGGATGATTTGACGGATCCATCACCGGCAACGACGTTTGCTCACTTGGATTCTACCGTTGTACTGAGTCGTGATATTGCCTCTAAAGGTATTTACCCAGCAGTAGATCCACTGGATTCAACGTCACGCCAGATGGACCCGCTGGTTGTTGGTCAAGAGCACTATGATGTGGCCCGTGGTGTGCAATCTGTTCTTCAGCGTTTTAAAGAACTGAAAGACATTATTGCCATTTTGGGTATGGATGAGTTGTCTGAAGAAGATAAGCAAGTGGTAGCTCGCGCTCGTAAGATTGAGCGTTTCTTATCTCAGCCTTTCCATGTGGCTGAAATATTTACTGGCGCTCCTGGCAAATACGTATCCTTGAAGCAGACCATTGCTGGCTTCCAGGGTATTCTCAATGGCGACTATGATCACTTGCCCGAGCAAGCATTCTACATGGTTGGCACTATTGAAGAAGCTGTTGAAAAAGCTGAAAAGCTGAAGTAAGAGCAAGAAAGGCGTTAAGATATGTCTATGACCGTCCATTGTGACATTGTAAGTGCTGAACAGTCTCTGTTTTCAGGGTTGGTTGAGTTGGTCGTGGCTACGGGTTCCCAGGGTGAACTGGGTATAACTTTTGGTCATGCACCGCTACTAACCGATCTTAAACCAGGGCCGGTTCGCATCGTAAAACAAAATGGCGAAGAGGAAATTTACTACCTCTCCGGTGGCTTCCTAGAAGTCCAGCCAAATCTTATTTCAATTCTTTCTGATACTGCTTTGCGTGCGGACGATCTCGATGAAGCCGCAGCGTTGGAAGCGAAGAAGCAAGCTGAACATGAACTCTCTAACCAGAGTGGAGAGTTCGATTACTCTCGAGCCGCTTCTCAGTTGGCTGTAGCATCAGCTCAGCTTCGTACCATTGATCAGTTACGGAAGAAGTTGGGTGGCAAGCATTAGTTACATCAGTAACTGAAAAAAAGGGTGGCTTTAGCCACCCTTTTTTGTGGCTCTTATTTAATCCGCAAACGAGAATAATTCTGAGTGCGGCAAGTCGTGGCAATCAGTTATGGTTCCTGATTAAATACCCCAAAACAAACGCCCCGAAACTAATATCCTAAATCAGGGAATACATATGGCAACAGATATCGTTATTCTTGCTGCAGGGAAAGGCACCCGGATGGAGTCCAGTCTTCCCAAGGTACTGCACCGCCTTGCGGGGCGACCTTTACTACAACATGTGGTTGATGCGGCAGAAACGGTTAATGATGCCAATATTCTGGTGGTGATAGGCCATGGAGCCGAAGAAGTAAAATCGGATATTTGTGGCGATCGTCTTCGATATATAGAGCAAATAGAGCAACTTGGTACGGCCCATGCTGTATTACAGGTAGCCTCATTATTGGATTCCGAGGGTGTTACCCTGATTCTCTACGGCGATGTTCCATTGATCGGCCCAGAGACTATTGCTGGTATGCTCCGTAAAGTGGGCGACCGGAGTATGGCGCTACTTACCGTTCAGTTAACCGACCCTGCGGGTTATGGTCGAATAGTGAGAGATGACAATGGCCAGGTGATGGCCATTGTCGAGCAAAAAGATGCCTCTCGGGAGCAGTTACAAATATCGGAAGTAAATACCGGGGTGCTCGCCCTACCCAGCCATTGTCTACAAGAGTGGTTACCCCAAATTGGAAATGAAAATGCCCAAGGGGAATATTACCTGACAGATATTATTTCCATTGCGCGTCATGCAGGGTTCCAGATTGAGACATTACAACCTCAGTCCATAGAAGAAGTTGAGGGCGTGAATAACCGTCTGCAACTCAATAATCTTGAGCGTTACTACCAACAGCAACAGGCTGAACGGTTAATGGCCGAAGGTGTTACTTTAGCAGATGCTACACGGATAGATGTGCGGGGTAATCTCCAAACAGGCACTGATAACTTTATCGATATCAATGCTGTTTTTGAGGGAGATGTATTGCTCGGCAGTAATATTAAAATAGGGCCCAACTGTTTAATTATTAACAGCTCGATAGCTGATGGTGTTGAGATAAAGGCCAACAGCGTTATTGAAGGGTGCCAAATAGGTAATAACGCCGTGATTGGACCCTTCGCGCGGCTCCGTCCAGGTACCGAGTTGGCGGAAGATGTGAAGGTTGGCAACTTTGTTGAGACCAAACAAGTACGTGTGGGCAAAGGCAGTAAAATTAGCCATCTCAGTTATGTGGGTGATGCGGTGCTAGGTGACAATGTGAATGTGGGTGCGGGTACGATTACCTGCAACTACGATGGCGTGAACAAACACCAAACAACCATCGGTGATAATGCATTTATTGGCTCCAACACATCACTGGTTGCACCGGTTAAGATTGGCAGTAATGCCACGGTGGGCGCGGGTTCTACGATTAACAAGGATGTGCCTGAAAATAAACTTGGATTGACCAGAGCGAAGCAGAGAAATATCTCAGGCTGGACACGGCCTTCAAAAAAGAATTAATACCCAAAGAATTAATCGGAAAAATTATGTGTGGAATTGTGGGTGCAGCAGGACAGCGGAATGTCACTGGAATTTTAATCGAAGGCCTAAATAGATTGGAGTATCGAGGCTACGATTCTGCGGGCCTGGCAATAATCGATGATAAAGGCAAACTTCAAGTTCGTAAAACTGCGGGGAAAGTCGCTGGTCTTATTGATAGGCTAACCAAAAAACCTGCAACTGGCGTGTTAGGCATTGCGCACACTCGCTGGGCCACACATGGAATACCGAATGAGCTTAATGCTCACCCCCATGTCTCGGGTGACGTGGCAGTAGTCCATAACGGTATTATTGAAAATCATAATGAATTGCGGTCTGAATTAACGGGCCTTGGTTATCAATTTGTATCGGATACTGATACCGAGGTGGTTGCTCACCTGATACATCATCTCTTGAAATCTACCTCATCACTAAAAAAAGCGGTTCAACAAGC
>DRHD01000206.1 GCA_011049795.1 Porticoccus sp. | reverse complement strand
GGGTACAACACAGAATGTACAGTATTTGGAGCACCCCTCCATGATCGAGACAAACGCAGTGGCACCTTCGGCCTCTGGCTGTGGCAGGCGATCAAATTTTTCGATTTCTGGAAAGCTAATATCCACGATAGTGGTGCCGTCATGCTGCTTTTTTTCCGCCATCATTTCGGGAAGGCGGTGCAGTGTCTGCGGGCCAAATATTAAATCCACGAAAGGTGCACGTTTGGCGATGGCGGCCCCTTCCTGGCTGGCGACGCACCCTCCCACACCTATCATCAGATCGGGGTTTTTTTCTTTCAGATGTTTCCATCGACCCAGTTGGTGAAACACTTTTTCCTGTGCTTTTTCTCGAATAGAGCAGGTGTTCAATAGCAGCACATCGGCTTCTTCGGGGTTTTCAGTGGTGACCATTTGGTGACTGTCACCGAGGAGATCACGTATCCGAGCTGAGTCATATTCGTTCATCTGACAACCGTGAGTAACGATATGCAGTTTTTTTACCGGCTTGTCTGACATAAATTGATTAAATTCTGAGCATCTTTAGGGTCGCGCATTATAGCGGTAGCGGGGCACAAATCCCATATAGGTCTGTCTGAATGGATGAAATTTGTGCAGATTATGCTATCCTTGCGCGCTTTTTTTAAATTTTTGACTGGGTTGTCCCTATGGCGTCCGACGCAATTTATAAAATTATATTTTTCAATCAAGGTGAGGTGTACGAGATGTACGCCCGCCACGTTTATCAGAGTGACCTTTGGGGGTTTCTCGAGGTTGAAGATTTTGTCTTTGGTGAGCGCAGTCAAATGATTGTAGATCCAGCTGAAGAGAAGCTGAAGAATGAGTTTTCTTCCATTAAGCGCAGCTTTATTCCATTGCAGTCTGTTGTTCGTATTGATGAAGTAGAAAAAGAGGGTGCATGCAAGATTATTGAAGTGAAGGGGGGGGGCAATGTCACCCCGTTTCCTTATTCCGGTGTTGTCCCGAAGCCTAAGGACGGTTGATCAGTTTTTTTGGCCCGAGCACAAGCTTGTAGGGCGACCAACAAAAATCAATAAAAAGGGCTGCAAGTTGCAGCCCTTTTTATTGGTGGATTGTTATTGGTAGATTGAGAGTTAACCTATACAGCCAGTTTTTTCCTCACAGAGGCCAATTTGACTGAGTTGCAAAATATTGCCATGGCGGTGTCAATTTCTTCCACAGTAGGAAATGAGGGCGCTAACCGAATATTTCTATCCTCGGGATCCTTGCCATAGGGGAAAGTTGCACCCGCAGGGGTGAGCTTCACGCCTGCTTCTGCTGATAACCTGATGACCTCACCCGCAAGACCTGGGCGGGTATCGAAGGAGATAAAGTAGCCTCCTTCAGGGTTGCTCCAATTGCCTAGGTCAGACTCACCAAAGTTTTCATTCAGATGTTGTAGCACGCAGGCAAATCTTGGGCGAAGTAGTTCCGCATGCTTTTTCATATGGGATTGAAGGTCAGCCAAATTTTTAATGACCTTCAAATGACGTAATTGGTTGACCTTATCGGGCCCAATAGATGCAATGCCAAGGTGTTTCGAGATGAGCTTTAGGTTATCTTTTGAGCTGGCCAGAAAAGCAACTCCGGCACCGGCAAAAGTGACCTTGGACGTGGAGGCAAACTGCAGGACACTATTTTCAGTACCGTATTGGCGGCAGTAATCCATGATGTTGGGTAGCTCAGGGGCTTCATCTGACAGGTCGTGTACGACGTAGGCATTATCGTAAAACACCCGGAAGTTATCGGCGGCAATGGTGCCTAATTTAGCCAGCCGTTCCACCGTATCCTGGTTGTAAACACAACCGGTGGGGTTGGAATATTTAGGGACACACCAAATGCCTTTGATGGATGTGTCACCTGCAACCATGGATTCTACCAAGTCCATATCAGGGCCATTCTCATCCATTGGGACATTGATCATTTCAATGCCAAATTCTTCACAGATGGCAAAGTGGCGATCATAACCAGGCACAGGGCAGAGAAACTTAACGGCACTCTCATCTTTCCATGCGGAACCTCTACCATTAGGGCCAAACTCCCAGGCAAACAAAATACTGAGGTACATTAATGTCAGGCTGCTATTTCCGCCCACCAACACTTCAGTGTCGGTAACACCGAGAATCTCAGCTGCCAGCGCTCTCATCCCTGGCAGCCCTACAAGGCCGCCATAGTTTCGGGTGTCAGTGCCGTCATCGGAAATGTAGTTGCCATCCAAAGCGCCATCTAGCGCATTGGCCAAAGTGAGCTGGCTGGCAGAGGGCTTGCCTCGGGTCAAATTCAGGTTTAGTCCGCTGGACTTGAACGATTCATGTTTGGCAGCAAGCTCTTCTTGCCACTGTTGCAACTGTTCCCGGGTTGCCTGATCGAGGTGCACGTTGTATTCCTTCTAGACGAGTTTGTGAAAGGATTTTACGCGTTCGATAGGTGGGCACAATACCTAAAAGAACTTAACTGGATGAAAAACCCCCGGCGCCCAATTAAGGGCGTCGGGGGTTTATGTATGGTTGCACCAGTGGTATAG
>DRHD01000205.1 GCA_011049795.1 Porticoccus sp. | reverse complement strand
TATATCCAGTAACACTTTTGTGGGTAATGCCAGCTGCCACAGAGCATTGAGCCCCAGTAACGTGGTGGCTGCATCACTGCTACCTCCGCCCAGTCCTCCGCCCATGGGTAGATGTTTGTGCAGATGGATGTCTGCACCCTGTGTGCACCCACTGTATTGTTGGAGTGCTCGAGCTGCACCGTAGATCAAATTGTTTTCTTGGGGTACACCCGATATTGATGGGGATAAGTGAATATCACCATCAGAATTGATAGCAAAGTCCAGCTGATCGCCATGATCAAGTAACTGAAAGAGTGTCTGTAGATTGTGATAGCCATCAGCACGGCGACCCGTAATATGCAGGAACAGATTAATTTTTGCTGGAGCGGGTAGTGACAGCGTCATTAAGGTGATTCGCCAAGTTGCCAGTGTTTGATGACCAAGGTGAAGTTGTAGTCACCACGCTGGCCTTTTATTTTTCCTGGTAAAAGCCATTGGTCGACTTGGTGGTAGTTTGAAAACTGTAACTGCCAATCGGACTGTCTCAGTTGAGCCAGGGTGCCGTCCAAGTTATGGCTCTGGTTGTCTGCTGGCGATATAGGTGAAGGAATTCCCAGTACCCAAAATTGCAATTGCTCTACAGGCCATTGCCAGCCAAATAATTGTTCGGTAAGTGCGGCGGGTGATTTAGCCGACACCTTGTCATGTCCCGCCCGTTGTAATTCAGCATAACTGTTGTTTCCATCGATGCGGGTTGCCCCCGCCCCAAAGGGTCCGTTTAGTTTTACTTCAAAGTTACCCTGTTGTTGCTGCCAGCGGATCCAGGCACTTCCTCCGTCATGGCTATCACGGTAACCCAGTTTTCCATCGAGGAGCCAATGGTCTAGCTGCTGTAGCTGTTGGACATGTTGTTCCCAATTGGGTACCACGATTGAGGAGTGATGGGTTTGTGTGGAGCAAGCACTAATCAGCATTAGGAATAGTAGCGGAAAGATCAATCGCATTGGGCTATTCCGCTTGTAAACGCTTAATGGTCTGGCGAATGGTGTCATTGTCCGGGTCATTTTCCAGAATGGTTTGCCAGACTGATGTTGCTTCTTCATGCTGGCCGGTAACCCACAAAACCTCACCAAGATGAGAGGCAACCTCGGGATCGGGCAATTTTTCTATAGCGCGACGCAGCTGATGAATGGCATCATCATGTTTGCCGAGCCGATAGAGTACCCAGCCAAGACTATCGATTGTTGCAGGATCGCCAGGGTTCAATTCCAGTGCCCGGAGAATCAGCTCATGGGCTTCTTCGTAACGATCGGTATGTACGGTTAATGTGTAACCCAGTGCATTGAGTGCCATGGCGTTATCTGAATCTTGCTCTAGGATGGCGCGAAGGTCTTGCTCAGAATTTGCATAGTCATTTTTTTTCTCACTGAGCATAGAGCGCATATAGAGCAATTGGATATCGTTGGGGTCTTGAAGAATAGCTTCACTGAGCAACTGGTATGCCTCATCTATTAGCTCTTGCTCGGCCAGTAATTCTGATTCAATTTGGTAGAGAGAGGCAGCAAGCCTTGGGTTTTTCAGGCGTAGTTGTTGAAGGTAGAGGCGGGCGTTTTTCAACTGACCATGATTGATCATAAATTTGCTGAGACGAACCGCTGCGGGTAAAAACTTTGGCCCTGAATGTACTTGTCGGTAGTGCATCAGTACGGATTCAATATTATTGTCGTGTTCGGCCATGGTGCCCAGCTCAAAGTGAGCAGAGGAGGCGGTGCTTGGGTATCGGGTGAGCTTTATCAACAATTGTTGGGCCATAATACGTAGCCCTAATCCCCTACTGGCCAGAGCCAGGGTGTAGATCAGCTCAGGGTCATTAGGGTATTCCTCGACTAACAATGTTAGTTGCTGATGAGCACCTTCCAGATCATCTTCGGCCAGGAATCGGGCATATTGAAGTCGTAGCCGTTTACTGTTGGGAGTATTGAATAGTGAGTGTTCAAGAAATGAGGAGGCCTCCTCTTTTTTGCCTATTTGATGAAGCAGCTGGGCTTTCAACATGATGGCAGGTTCTTCGGTAGGCGCTTTTTGTAGTAGCTGCTCGACGGTATCCAGAGCATCGGGCAGGCGGTCTTGTTGGCGCAGTAACATGGCTTTGGTCAGCAGAAGGGTTCCATTATTTGGCATCAGCTTTTCAAGTCGGGGGTATTGTTGTAACAGCACATCTCGTTGTTGAGTGGTGGCCTGGTTGGCTGAAATGACCAGTGTCATTAGGGGCCCACTGTTGCCTTGCATCAAAGCAAATTCAGCATGGGGCAATGCGTTGATGTACTGGCCATCCCGGCTTAGGGATAATGAAGCCATGCTGTGAGCATCCAGATTCTCTGGTTCCACTTCAGTCCACAGTAGCGACATTTCCAGTAGCGCTGCTCTGTTATCGAGGTAAGCGGCGATACGGGCTGCTCTGCTCACAACACCTGGATCTCGGGTTTGTCTGGCTTGTGGAAGGTATTTTTCCAGTGACAGTGGTAGATTATTTCTGATGCCGGCCAGTTCGCCCACTAATAAGTCATACAGGCCTTCTGTTGAAAATGGGCGTACAGGATACACCTGCTCAGCCTTCTCAGCTTCACGTGTAGCGGCTATAGCTATTTCAGCTTCGGGCTCTACGGCTGGGGTTGTGGTCTCTTCATGGGCGACACTACCCATGGGTTGATTGGCGCAACCATGGATCATCAGCATGGCTAGTACCAGCGCAATCGGGGTAAGACAGGGTTTTTTCATAGAATTGTTTATTCGGGTAACACCGTTACGGATCATCACAACATTGTAGCTAAATACTCTGACAATAACGAAAGCAGAGGATTCCATTTTAACCGTTGTCCAATATTGCTTGTCTTTGAACCCTGAGAATCGGACAATTGCGAGTTCATATCCAAGCTCTGAATTAATGACCATTTTTGCTTTGGGAATCAATCACCGCACAGCTTCTCTCGAAATTCGGGAGAAGGTTGCTTTTGCACCTGAACAAATGGTGGAGGCTTTGCAGCAGTTGGGCGATGTCGCTGGCATTGGTGAAGTCGCCATTCTGTCTACCTGTAATCGTACAGAAATCTATGGCGCCTGTGGTAATCCGGAACACGTGCTGGATTGGTTGGCGGAATATCACCAAATGTCTCGCTTGGCGTTGGATGATTGTCATTATCTTCACGAGAAAGAAGACGCTGTACGTCACATAATGAAAGTGGCCAGTGGCCTCGATTCTATGATTTTGGGGGAACCCCAAATCCTTGGCCAACTGAAATCGGCTTATGCCGTGGCCAGAGATGCCGGGAAAGTATCCACACACCTCAATCAACTTTTCCAACAGGCATTTTCCATTGCAAAACAGGTCCGTACCGAGACGGCTATTGGCCAGAATCCAGTGTCAGTGGCTTACGCAGCGGTGGGATTATCTCAACAAATATTTTCGGATTTGAGGGATGTTCATGCACTGCTGATTGGTGCAGGTGAAACTATCGAATTGGTGGCCAGGCATTTGGTAGATAAGCAGGTGGGTGGCATTACCGTTGCCAACCGTACATTGAGTCGGGCACAGGATTTAGCCCAACAATTTGGCGCACAAGCTATTTTGCTGTCAGAAATACCTGAGTTCCTTCAAGGTGCTGATATTGTGATTTCGTCAACGGCAAGTCAATTACCGATTCTTGGTAAGGGTGCAGTGGAATCAGCACTTAAGCAGCGTAAGCACAAACCGATGTTTATGGTAGATATTGCCGTGCCTCGGGACATTGAGCCTGAAGTGGCCAAATTGCAGGACGTCTACCTTTATACGGTAGATGACCTCCAGGAAGTTATTCTGGAAAATATGCGTTCTCGAGAACACGCTGCCAGTAAAGCAGAGGAAATTATTGAGGCCGGGGTGCTTGCCTGGCAGAGCCAGTTACAGGCTTTGGGGGTGGTGGATACCATCCGTGCTTTTCGCAGTAG
>DRHD01000204.1 GCA_011049795.1 Porticoccus sp. | reverse complement strand
ACCTTCGTCGTGCCTTGGCCGTATATATCAATCAGTTTTACAACACCGTTCGGTTGCACTCGGGATTAGATTACGAGTCACCGATAGAATATGAACAGCGTGCAGCGTAGATAAAGTGGTGTCTATTTTATCGGGGGAAGATCACGCAAAAAGACGCGCGGCTTCTTTAGGCATTAAATGTAAGATCTAATCCTTGTTTTCTTGTCTTAAACCATCAAAAATAATTTAATATCAATGTGTAGCCCCTATGAAAAGTAGCTATGCCTGCATTGGCTTGTTCAACCCTAAATCTCCTGAGAATGTCGGCTCAGTGATGCGCGCCGCTGGCTGTTATGGCGTCAATTCCGTGTTCTATACCGGCAAGCGTTACGACCACGCCAAGCCCTTCTACACCGACACCAAAAAAATCCATGAAACTCTGCCACTCATCCGCGTCAAAGAATTAAAAGACACTATCCCGTTGGGGTGCGTGCCAGTGGCCGTTGAGTTAATCGATGGCGCCAAGCCACTGACCACCTACAAACACCCAGCCCGAGCCTTCTACATTTTTGGTCCAGAAGACAGCACCCTGAAAAAAGAGATCACCGACTTTTGCGAGGACATTGTCTACATCCCAACTGAGGGCTGTATGAATTTAGCAGCCACTGTAAATGTAGTGCTCTACGACCGCCTCGCCAAGGGTGATAACTTCTCTCACCATCAAGATGTATTAAAGAACAAGCCAAAATAAGTGGGTTAAGATCAATCCGACCCTTTTATTCATGTATCAATAGCAGGGAATGTTGAATGTCTTGTGCCAGCCCACCAACTCACACCATCGTTGATGACTTTCTGGCGCCGGTGTGTGACGATTTTGTGGTAATTTTGTATCAAGATACCGACATCTTATTGATCAACAAACCTAGTGGTCTTCTCAGTTTGTCGGGTAAAAACCCCCTCAACTGGGATTCGGTACACTACCGTTTGGTACACGGCCAAGAGGGGGTGAGTCCTGCATTCCCGGAGGCAAAATTACCGCATCGATTAGATTTTGGGACATCAGGCATTATGGTGGTGGGGCTGAATGCAGAGTCGGCGCGACATCTCAATAAACAGTTTCAAGCACGTACGATTCAAAAGCGTTATGTAGCCCTGCTAGAAGGTTGGGTTGCCGACGATCAGGGGCGGATTACAGCGGCCATAGCGAAAGATAAAAACCATTTTCCTCGGGTTAAAATTTGCCGCACTACAGGCAAATCGGCCATCAGTGAATACACGGTATTACACCGACTAGAGCAACCACGTCGGAGCTTGGTGCAATTTACTCCTCATACGGGGCGCACACACCAGTTACGGATCCACAGCCAGGCAATAGGCCACCCCATTCTTGGGTGTGATCTGTATAAAAATGATCATAGTGAACAGATGGCAGATCGATTGCTATTACACGCCAGTGACTTGTATTTTGAGCACCCTACTGGCGGTGAACCATTCCATGGACAGTGTCCCTGTCCGTTTTAATCAGAGAAGTTATTCTTATGCCGGACAAGGCTTTTTCAAAGGCCGAAAAAGGCAAGACAACAATGTTGCGGTGCCGGGTATCAGTACTGCCACCTACTACTTCAATGATGTACTGGCACCGGGTTCTCGTCGGCCCCTATAGTGACTGGTCAGAACTGGCCGATGCGCGAAGCAGACTTTCAAATAATGGTATTGACTCACTGCTGTTAAAGCGGAAGCAGTAATATCTCGCGGTTAAGTGGCTTATCTTATTTTACTAATGTAACGCATTTTACTAATTTAACGCTTTGTCACCACGCAACTTGCCAGCCAATAAATCTACAAATGCCCTGACCTTAACCGCTTCGTTTCTCCCCTCCCTATGAACAATGTGTACGGGCTTAGGCGCTGGCTCAAAATTTTCCATGATAATTTTTAAATCACCCGAGGCTAATTCGTTAGCCACTTGATAAGACAGTATTCTGGTTATGCCAAAACCCTTAACCGCTGCGGCTATGGCTGCATCATTAGTTGTCACCGTTAGACGTGGCTTTATCGCTATCAGTTTGTTTTTATTGGCTATAGGAAAACGCCAATCAATACTGCCACTACCTGCTTTTGACGCGATAATAGTATGCTCAAGTAATTCGTCAGGGTGCTTGGGCACACCATGTTCTGCAATATAAGCTGGGGAAGCACACAAGATTAACCGCACAGTACCTACTCGCAATGCACGCATACTGGAATCGGGTAATTCACCTATGCGCACCCCCACATCCAGACCTTCTTCTAACAAATTCACCACGCGATCAAGAAATACCGCATCCACCTCCATTTTAGGGTATCGCTCTAAGTAATCGACAATACCCGGCGTTACAAATAAACGGCCAAATAGCGCTGGAGCGGTGACGGCTAAGTGTCCCTGCGGCTCGGCATTAATGCCTACCGCCGCCTCATCGGCAGTCTCCAGCTCTGCCAAAATACGTCTGGCATCTTCTAAATAACGTAAACCCACATCGGTAGCGCGCACATAGCGGGTCGTACGATTGAGTAATTTCACCCCCAACTCATTCTCCAGGCTCGCCACGGCCCGAGTAACGGCTGGCGGAGACATCGCCAAACGCCTTGCTGCTGAAGAGAAGCCCTGTTCTTCAGCAACGGCGATATATACCTTGAGTAAATGAAACCGATCCACTTTCTTCCCTCAACCTATTCAGTCTGAACCTTACTATTCCACTAACCGGAATAATATATTGTAATTTACACCTATTCTTCTCTCAAGTGAAATTTGGCAAAGTAACACCACTGGCGCAACAACTTATGCAGAACAACACGCTGTTCCCGCATTCAAGTGTCGCCAAAGGATGTACTGAAACCAACTAACATTTATTTGAGGAATACCATCATGAGCCGCATTCAAGTTATCGACCAACACAATGCCAACACCGAACAACAGGAACTATTAGATGCCATACAGAGCCAATTAGGCATGGTACCTAACTTCTTAAAAGTCTTTGCCAATTCCCCCTCCGCCCTCAGAGCGTTCTTGGGGTTACACGGTATTGCAGGCGAAGGTAGCTTAGACAACTTAACCCGTGAGCGCATTGCACTAGCGGTAGCCCAACAAAACGAGTGCCAGTATTGTGTATCTGCCCATACTGCCATTGGTCAAAAAGCAGGACTTAACCGTGCTGAAATTGAAGCCAACCGTGCGGGTACTAGCCAAGATGCTAAGGCCGCCGTGGCCGTCAAATTCGCTCAAGCCCTAACTGAGCACAATGGCGACGTGACGACTGAAGAGTTAGCTGAGGTGCGTGCAGCGGGTTACAGTGAATCCGACATTGTGGAAATCATCACCCATGTAGGCATGAATGTGTTGACCAATATTTTGGGCAAGGCTAGCCAAGTGGATATTGATTTCCCAAAAGTGGATCTCGCTCTGGCAGCCTAGTTAACCCTTCTTTTTAAACACTTGACCACAGTCTGGCTTACAGCGTTTATCACCTTAAACCAAAGCACTGTAAGCCAGCCATCCACACCTACCACCTAAGTTATGGAGCGATACGGTTATGGGCCATAAATTTGCGGAGATTGCGTTTACCGATGCGGTGAAAAATATCCAGCTCGATAAACGTAGCCGCGACAACTACGCCAAGATGGAACAAGGTGAAGATTTTAATTACCTGATCAGTCCGACCGAAGCGGAGTTTATTAGCGAGCGCGACAGTTTTTATATGGCCAGTGTCAGCGAAACCGATTGGCCTTATGTACAACACCGTGGCGGCCCCGCCGGTTTTATGAAAGTGATTGATGCCGAAACGATTGGCTTTGCTGATTTTAGTGGCAACCGTCAATACATAAGCACCGGTAATTTCTCCCATAACGACCGCGTTGCTTTATTTTTTATGGATTACCCCAATCGCAGGCGCCTAAAGCTTTTGGGAAGAGTGCAGGTTGTCGGACAAGAAGCGCCTGAACTTTTACATCAACTAAAATCAGACAACTATCGCGCCAAAATTGAACGCGGTTTTATTATTCATGTTGAAGCCTTTGACTGGAACTGCCCACAACACATAACCCCCCGCTATACCGAGGAGGAAGTTGAGGCCATCATTGAGCAGCGACTGGCACTATTACCCAGCCCATCATTACCAGGCCAACCACAACAAACTCAAAACACAACAAGCTTTGGTGACGGGCCACTGGCCTTAACCATTACCGGCATACGCCAACTGACACCACAAGTTCGAGCCTATGAGTTACGCAGTGCAACTGATCAAGCTCTGCCAGAGGTAACCGCTGGCTCACACTTGGAGGTGCCCATTACTTTATCCGATGGCAGCCAAAGCCACCGACATTACTCCATCTGTTCCAACCCGGCTCGCCGTGATATTTATGAAATTGCCGTCTTGAATAAAGAAGACGGTACGGGCGGCTCGTTCGCTATTCATCAACACTATCAGCTAGGCACCATTATTCATTGTGGCAGCCCGGCCAATTATTTTGAAACGCACGTGGATGAAAAGCAGCCTGTCATCTTAATCGCTGGCGGTATTGGTATCACACCCATTAAAGCTATCGCTCAAGCCTTGCTGGAAAAAGGCCACCCTGTTCACCTTCATTACACGGGTCGCAGCCTTAAAGACATGGCTTTTTCTGATCGGTTGCAACGTGCCTTAGGTGACCACATCACCCTATACCCAGCCGATAAAAACCAACGGCTTAATGTACAACAGCTCATGCAGCAGGCATCCAAAAATACAATATTTTATGCCTGTGGTCCTGAGAAGCTACTGAAAGAAATCACCACTTTAGGCGTAAGTTTATTCATACCTGCTAACAATATTCGTCTAGAGCGCTTTAGCCCTACCCATGAAGCCAATGACCAGGCCATAACCGTCACCCTAGCTGGCACTGCGCAGGTTATTGAGGTTGCGGCACAACAGAGCATACTCGATGCGTTACTGAGTGCAGGCATTGACGCCAACTACAGTTGTAAAACCGGGCAATGTAAACAATGCGTGGTTGAAGTGGCTGCCGGTGAGGTTGACCATCGCGATTCCGTGCTAAGCGAAGCCGAACAACAAACACAATTTTGTCCCTGTGTATCACGGGCAAAAACTGATCACCTGAGCATCAAATTATAAATCGCTCTTAATACAAACTGGCCATTGAGAACCATTATGAATCAATCGGAAGCACGACCACCCTTTCCACCGTTTAGCCTGGAAGATGCCGTCATCAAAACTCGTAAAGCCGAAGATGCCTGGAACAATAAAAATCCTGAAGCTATCGCTCTGGCATACACCGCTGACTCTAGCTGGCGAAATCGTTCAAAATTCATTAATGGGCGCACAGCAATTATCGAATTTTTAACAGGCAAATGGGAACGAGAATTAGAATACCGGCTGATTAAAGAAGTCTGGTGCGTTAAGGATAATCGTATTGCTGTACGCTTTTCCTACGAATGGCATGATATCAATGGCCAATGGTATCGCTCTTACGGTAACGAGAACTGGCAATTTAATGAGCAAGGCTTAATGGCGTTCAGACATGCCAGTATTAATGATTTAGCCATAACAGAATCAGAGCGTAAATTTCATTGGCCTTTAGGTCCCCGCCCTGACGACCACCCCGGGTTATCTGGGTTGGGGCTATAAATTAAAGCCGATCAATCTCCTGGATCAGGCGTCACTTAAATGAGGAATCATAGCCCTCTGATTCAGGGGGAACCTATTAAGTCCTTGATTTTAAAAGATGTTGATTTATGATCAGTGGAAAGGGATTGGAAAATAAAAACAGGGATTAGGCTTCTGATGCCAAATAACGAAACCTCCTGATTTCTCTAACCCATTGTAAATAGACAATAATGTCTTTGGCTGAATATTATTAGCTCTTGGATCAGGAGCCAAAGTGATATAAAGCCTTAGGTTTTTGAATAAGCTGTTAGCCAACAAAAATATTAACAACCATTTAAGGATGAAGCTGATGGGAGAAGTAACAAAGGCAAAAATCAACATTAAGGAAGGTACTATCGAGCTTGAAGGTAGTGAATCCTTTGTGAGTGCTTATCTTGATCAATTCAAAGGAATGCTGAAAGCTGATCCAGCTCCAGTTCTGCCTATTGATCCCGAGCCTCAAGCCAATCCGAGCGCCAAAAAGGCTCCGGCTAAAAAGACCACAGCCAAGAAGGCATCTAGTGGTAAAAAAGCAGCTCCTAAGGTATCAATCGAGCGTTTTGATATCCACGGGAAGGACGACACGCCATCTCTCGAAACTTTCCTGGAGGAAAAGAAACCAGGAACAGGTAATGGCAATATCATCGCTGTTATTGGCTACTACATAACAGAATTACTCGGGGAGAAAAATTTTGCAGAGGGGCAAGTTGAGTACGCTTACAAAATGCTAAAACTTAAGAGACCTGGACACCTTCGCCAGATAATGATTAACAATAAAAATGAGCGAGATCTTTTCGAAGCAAATGAAGAAGACTCCTCACAATGGCGCCTTACTAGAACAGGTGAGATATATGTATCTGACTTGCTGCCTGAATCATGAAGGTACAGGAGTTCTCTAACCAAGCCGACTTCGTCAGCAAACAGGAAATAGAGAAGGTCGAACTTTTAGCTTTTTTTCTTGCTGAAAATAAACAAGAGCAAGAATTTACTATTTCTGACATATCTTCAATCATATTTGCGCTAGGGTTTGCAAAGCCCAATCAAACAAGATTGAAAGGTAAAGTTGAGAAGTCTAATTCCTTTGTCAAAGGTAGCAAGAAGAATCAATTCAGGCTGTCTGTCAAAAAAATGGCGGGTTTTAAAGCTGCCTATCCAGATATTTCAGAATCTGAAGAGGTTGTTTCAGATGACTCCATTTTGCCAGAAATTCTTTTGCAAGAAACTAATCGTCCGTACTTAATTAAGTTGGCAAAATAAATAAACTCATCATATGAAAATAATTTATTTGATGCCTGCAGTCTCATGATGCGAAGGCTTTTAGAAGTTCTTCTTATTCATTGTTTTGAGGCTGCAAAAATAGAAGATGCCGCAAAAGATCAGGATGGAAACTATCAAAATCTAAAAACCTTGATAAACAAGGCAATATCTCGGACCGAAATCACAATATCCAATGACGTAAAAAAAGATATTGATAAATTTAGAGAGCTTGGAAATTTGTCGGCGCATCGAGTTAAATACAACTGTAGAAGAGACGATATTAGAAAAGACAAGCTAGGGTATCGGGCAATAGTAGAAGAACTTTTGTATATCAGTGCGCTCATCAAGTAATTGGCTAACAAGTTACTCAAGCGGGACAAATCACCTACGCTTCGCTTCGGTAATTCGCCCCTTAGCAAGACGTTATATGAATAAATCATCAAGAGAAACCAATAATGAAAGCTATGACTTGTAAGCAGCTAGGTGGTGCTTGTGATATGGAGTTCCAAGCAGAGACATTTGAAGAAATGTCAGAGCTAAGCAAAAAACACGGAATGGAAATGCATCAAAAACAAGATGCGACACATATGGACTCTATGAAAAAAATGGGTGCGCTAATGCAAAATCCGGAGGATATGAAAAAATGGTTTGAGTCTAAACGACAAGAATTCGAGTCATTGCCACATAAGTAAATATCCTCTGCAACCCACATAACAAGTAAACAACAGAATTCACCACTGTTGCGGGCGTTAAAAACGGAGGTTAAAATTGGATATCAGCCTTTACCTTATCTTCCTCACTACCACGGTAATGCTTATCCTGATTCCGGGGCCTGCGGCGATAACGGTGGCGTCCCAAGGGGCAACGAATGCATCTAACAGAGCATTTTTTGGAGTTCTGGGTGTCGCAACTGCAGATGTTATTTTCTTTGCTCTATCGGCGACAGGCATCGCATCACTGATCATCACTTCTAACCTGATGTTTTCTGCCGTCAAATGGGTGGGTGTTGTGTATTTGTTATACCTTGGGATTGGTGCTCTGCTCAGTAAATCCGGGGCCATCAAAATTAATCGCCAACTAGCAGAAGCAGGAGCACTCAAACTGTTTTCTCAGGGCCTTGTTATTCAACTGGCAAACCCAAAAGCATTGTTGTACTTTTCTGCATTACTTCCTCAATTCATAGACCCTGTTGAACCCATCTTTTTTCAAATACTGGTCATGGGTGCTTCCTGTTTTCTTGCTGACCTATTGATCTACAGTGTTTATAGCCACTTGGGAAACCGATTAGCTAAGCAGGCATTGAAGCAATGGGTGATCAACTTAATCAATAAAGCCGCCGGTATTACTCTCATATCCACCGCAGTTAAGATGGCATCATTGGAGTACAACAAGTAACCTAACGTGGCATTAGCCGATAATGCTATGCGAAACCTGGGGTTGGCAGGCTTTTAGTAGTGGGCGTATTTGGCATACCCAAAAGAAATGAATATATAGAATTCAATGACTACTGGTTACTGAAATGAATATGAAAAATCAATTATCGAATCAGTAACACCTAAGTAAAATTCACCGTCGAGCACCCCACAAAACATGAAAAAAGATGATAATAAACCGCATGACTAAGCTTGATTATAAAACAATCAAAAGAGAACAAACCCATGAACGATAAAAGTAAAGACATAACCTCAGTAATACGGATTGACGACAAAGACTGGTTCCTTCAGAACCTTATAAATATGGTGAATTCCGGAGAACTTAAGTTTGGCATTACGCTTAATGTCGGTGGCTTTTTGGTTTCTGGAAACCTGATAGGAGGAAAGCATTACTTTGAAGGTTTTGGTGCTGACTTTGCCAGCGGGTTTTCTGGTGATGAGGTTGAAGATGAGATTAAAAATGCTTTTGCAAAAAATGGCGAAATTTACTCATCGGAAGAAGAGCCGTCACCGCCTATTTATGTACACATAGAAGATGCGAAATTCTTCAATACCAATGGCGCTCCCATCCCTGAAAACAAAGGTGTTTGGTGGAGAGGCCGGGTATCAGAAGTCAGTGGTTTTTCGCTGGGCTCACTCAGTGAGGGGGATACGTAATTAAGGGAACTCTGATTAACGACACGCGTAACATGAACCAGAAGGCCACCACCTCAACCGGGTCTTTACGGCCCGGCTAGCGGCATAAAACCTCACTCCAGCCGATTCTTACCCTTCTGGCGCCGTTCCCTGTTCTCTAAACTCTTCTTCTCACTCTTACGCAACAACACATAAGTCGAACCGGTACCGCCATGCTGGGGCTGCGCACTGTGAAAAGCCAGCACGCCATCCAGTTGTTGGAGCCAATGATTTGTGCAACTCTTCAATAAAGCGGGCTTTTCGCGGTTCTCTCCCCGGCCATGGGTGATCAGGGCATAACGAATATCGTGCTTGATACAGTCTTGGATAAACTGAAAGACCTGTTGCTGTGCCTGCACGACGGTCAGTCGGTGCAAGTCGAGCACAGCATCTGATAAGCTCTTTCCAAGACGCAGGTTTTTGAAGACGCCATGCTGAACGCCATCACGCTTGAAACTGAGCACATCCCGGGGTTTAACCATAACGATATGGTCTTCAGAAGACAGTGCGTCACAGTTTTTTGGCGACGCCTGCTGGGCATCGCGGCGGCGCACTGCTAACCCCGGTATTTGTTCCACGGTCTTTTTCAGGTCAACACGGTCAGCCGTTTTATTTAACGGTGCCACATCGCCCATCTCTTCGTGGAATAATTTTTTGTCGTCGTCTATCACTGCTGCCGGCCTGTTAACCATCATCTTCAAACGCAGCGATATTATATCCCTACAACAGTTAAAGCGGCATTGGTTTGCGCGAATTCACCGGCCATAAAACGTTCTCTGGCCAGCTCATCGGCAATCACACTGGTGGGTTTTCTCAACTCTCTGGCAACGGAGAAAATTCTTGGCAGGGTTTCTTCTGCAATCTGATCGATGTGGCTGATAACTTCCTGCCTGTCTGCACCAAAATACTGGTAGTACACTTTAATCAGGCCACCGGCGTTAATCACGTAGTCCGGCACATAGAGAATGCCTGCTTCGGTTAATCGCTCCCCATCAGAACGATCGCCCAGTTGATTGTTAGCTGAACCCGCCACAATACTGGCCTTCAGCTGTGGAATGGTCTCTTTGTTCAAGGTGGCACCCATGGCACAAGGCGCCAGGACCTCTACTTGTTGGTACAGGATTTGATCGGCGGGTACAGGAATAACACCCAACTCTCTGACAGCACGCTCAAGATTATCAGTAAAGATATCTGCCGCAGTCACCTCAGCACCCGCATTGATCAGTAACTGGGCAAGCTCAAACCCCACCTTACCCACACCCTGTATGGCCACACGAATACCCTCCAGATTGTTGCGACCCAACCTGAAACGTACCGCCGCCTCAATACCTCTAAATACGCCGTAGGCCGTGTAAGGCGAAGGGCCGTTAATGCCAACACTATTGCTATCAAAGCCCGTCACATACTCGGTTTCACTGGCGATCACTTTGACATCTTCCTCGTAAATACCTACATCCTCGGCGGTGATGTACTCACCATTCAGGCTATTCACAAAACGGCCCATGGCACGAAGGAGTTCTGGTGTTTTGTCACGGCGTGGGTTACCAATAATGACGCTCTTACCACCGCCTATATTCAGGCCGGTAATGGCTGCCTTATAGGTCATACCCTTGGAAAGACGTAATACATCAGCTATAGCATCATCATCAGAGGCGTAGTTCCACATCCGGCAACCGCCAAGCGCATTGCCGAGATTGGTATTATGAATCGCCACGATGGCTTTCAAGCCTGACGACCGGTCATGGTGAAATACCAGCTTTTCGTGGCCATCAAATTCGGGGTGACTAAATACGCTCATTATTTTGTCTCCTTTTCTCTTGGAGATATTCCTGTCTTGATGCTTTCTGTCTTGATACTTTCCGGTTCAACCATCGTTACAGGAATCGTTACCGGAGAATCTTTGAATGCAGCCATTAACTGCACCTCTCTCTCTTTAGCAATCTTCCGGTTATGTTCTTTTACATGGCCAAAACCACGAATTTTCTCGGGCAGCGATGCAATCTCAATGGCTGTTTGATAATTATGTTCGTTTATACCCTCCAGCACGTCGGCCAAGGTCTGCTCATATTCCACCAGCAGTTGCTGTTCCATTTTTCTCTCGGATGAGAAACCAAAAACATCAAACATTGATCCCCTCAGGAATTTCAGCTTGGCCAGTTGGCGAAACAGGGGTAGAACCCAACCACCAAATTCTCTTTTTTGCAGGTGGCCCGTCACAGCATCTCGCTTAGCCAATAGCGGTGGTGCCAGATGGAATTTCAAACGGAAATTCCCTTCAAACTGATTGTTCAAATGCTGTTCAAATTCTCCATTGGTATAAAGCCTGGCCACTTCATATTCATCTTTGATCGCCAGCAGTTTAAAATAGTTTTTTGCCACCTCAGTGGTCAGTAGCATTTGGGTATCATCATGATCAGGGAATAGACCTCGCTCCACCTGACGAACCTGTTCCACCCGTGTTTTATAACGATCTGCATAGGCCAGATGTTGATAGCTGGTCAAAAAATCATAGCGGTAATTGATAAGATCAGACAACGATTGGGGGCTGGGTGATGACTTTTCCATACCCGCTAATACCTTAACTCTGGCTGGGTCACAGGCAAACCGGCGACCCCACTGAATAGCCTTCAGGTTCATCTCGATGGATACGTTATTGATAGCGATCGCCTGTTCAATCGCTTCGAGAGGCAAAGGAATCATGCCCTGCTGCCAGGCATACCCCAGCAACAGCATATTGGCACTGATAGCATCACCCAATAGGGCTGTGCCCAACTGAGTCGAATCGATAAACCAAGTGCGGTCTGCTCCCGTTTCATCCCGAATCACCTGCATCATTGCCGATGCAGGGAACTCTGCGTCCGGATTGTGGGTAAATTCTGCGGTGGGTGATTCATGGCTGTTGATCACCGCCGATGAAAATTCTTTGTTGACCTTGGCCAGTGCCTCATTGCTGGTAGATACCACCAGATCTGCACCCAGTAACAAATGGGCATCACCGGCGGGAATTCTGACGCCGTGAATGTCCGATTGATGATTGGCGATACGCACATGACTGGTCACTGAGCCAAATTTTTGCGCCAACCCGGTTTGGGTTAATACTGAGGTCCCTTTTTCAGCAATGTGTGCTGCCATACCCAACACAGAACCCACGGTTAATACGCCGGTACCACCAATCCCGGCCACCATAATGTTATAAGGCACATCAATGGTGGGAAGTGTGGGTAACGGCAACTCGGGCCAATCGTCTTCATCAGCCATAGCCGTATTTTTTTTCAACTGTCCACCGTGAACAGTCACAAAACTGGGGCAGAAGCCTTTTACACAAGAGTAGTCCTTGTTGCAGGCTGACTGATCGATCATCCGCTTACGACCCAGCACGGTGTCTTTTGGTATCACTGAGAGACAGTTTGATTGCACGCCACAATCCCCACAGCCCTCACAGACCAGTTCATTGATAAATACCCGTTTCGCCGGATCTTCCATCACACCTTTTTTACGACGGCGACGTTTTTCAGCCGCACAGGTTTGTACATAGATCAAAACACTGGTGCCAAGAATCTCTCGAAGCTCCAGTTGCACAGCTTCCAGTTGGTCGCGGTGGTGAATCGACAACCCTTTAAACTCTTTGATGAATGCCGTTGAAAAATCATGACTAAATTGATCTGGGTTATCAGATACCACGGCGATACGTTTAATCCCTTCACCACGAAGTTGGTAGACCATCTTTTCAACGGATAGATCTCCATCCACGGGCTGCCCGCCAGTCATTGCCACCGCATCGTTGTAGAGGATTTTGTAGGTGATATTCACCCCCGCAGCAATCGCTGCACGGATAGCAAGTAAACCTGAATGGAAATAAGTCCCATCACCCAGGTTTTGAAATACATGTTGAGTTTCGGTAAAGGGTGCCTGACCAATCCAGGTGGCACCCTCACCCCCCATTTGGGTAAAGGTGTAGGTACTGCGATCCATCCACTGCACCATGTAGTGACAGCCAATACCCGCCATTGCCATACTGCCCTCAGGCACCACCGTAGAGGTGTTGTGAGGGCAACCCGAACAGTACCAGGGGTTACGCTCAATCAAGGGCATTTTACTAGCCAAAGACTGCTCCTTGGCCTCTAAAAATGCCAATCGTTTTTCAATGGGTTCACTGATAAAGAATTTACCGATACGACTGGCAATAATCCTGGCAATTAATGCTGGAGTCAATTCACCCAGATTAGTTACCAGTAATTCACGATGCTCATCGTATTCACCCACGACTCTGGGGCGCTTCTCTACCGGCCAGTTGTACAATTGGCTGGTTAACTGATCCTCAATCACACTGCGTTTTTCTTCAATAACCAGAATCTCTTCCAAACCCTCGGCAAACTGATGCGTAACAACGGGTTCCAACGGCCAGCTCATACCCACTTTGTAGAGTCGCAGACCAATTTCAGCAGCCAGGCTCTCGTCAATGCCCAAGTCATCCAGTGCCTGTAGTGTGTCCAGATACGATTTACCCGTGGTGATAATACCCAACCGGGCATTGGGGCTATCCAGCGTAATACGGTTGAGGTTGTTGGCCCGGGCAAAAGCAAGCGCTGCATAAATTTTATCTCTTTGCAGGCGTTTTTCTTGTTCCAGGGGTGTATCAGGCCAGCGGGCGTGAACGCCGCCCTCGGGCAGCACAAAATCCTCAGGTAAGATAATGTTGACTCGTCCTGGGTCAATCTCTGCAGAAATAGCCGCATCACAATTCTCGGTGATGACTTTCATTCCTACCCAGCAACCACAGTATCGGGATAACTCCCAACCATAGACGCCAAGATCCAAAACCTCCTGTACCCCGGCAGGGTTCAGTACCGGACAGGTGGCACCAATAAACATGTGGTCACTCTGGTGAGGTAATGTGGAAGATTTACTGGCGTGGTCATCGCCAACTACCGCCAGGACCCCACCATATTTTGAGGTGCCGAAGGCATTGGCATGCTTCAGTACATCGAGACTACGATCTAACCCTGGCCCCTTGCCGTACCACATGCCATACACACCATCATATTTGGCGCCAGGGAAAATATTGACTTGCTGGCTACCCCACACCGCGGTCATACCCAGGTCTTCATTGATGCCGGGTTGGAAATAAATATTGTGTTTATCAAGAAAAGGCTTGGCTTTCCAAAGTGATTGGTCCAACGACCCCAAAGGCGATCCCCGATAACCGGAGATAAAGCAAGCCGTATTCAAACCCCGCTCCTGGTCTCGCTGATGCTGTAATATTGGCAAACGTACAAGCGCTTCGATACCGCTCAGATAAGCACGACCTTTATCCAAAAGATATTTGTCATCTAATGATATTTTCACAGGCACTCCCTACGTTAAATCCAATGTGAATAGAGACCCCTCACTCCTCACATAATCCCTACAACATGGGTTAGTTTTTCACTTAACTCCTTTGGCAAAAAGCATAGCCGCTTGTTCCGGGTATATATTTGCTTTTTTTCTCCCCCAACCCTATATATAGGTAATATATTGCTAAAAATTAAGGTGTTTTAGCATTTTATTTCCTTTTTGTGACAAAAATGGAATAGCCTATGACAGAGTTTGATAGCATTGACGTTAATATTCTCAAGCAACTACAAAAAGATGCGAGCCTTACAGCTCAGGAAATAGCGGCCAAGGTCAACCTATCCACCTCTCCCTGCTGGCGACGAATCAACCGGTTAGAAAAAGATGGTTTTATTCAGAAAAAGGTCGCGCTATTAGACTCACAAAAACTGGGCATGCAAATGATCATTTTTGTGAGTATTTCTCTTTCAAAAAATGATGAAGAATCCCTGGAAACATTTGAGGAACAAGTACAACAGTTTCCAGAGATTGTAGAGTGTTATACGGTCACAGGAACCATGGATTATTTTTTAAAAATAATTACCAAAGACATTCAACATTTTGAACGTTTTTTAAGGCAACATTTGGCGCAATTACCACTCATTCGAGAGATGCATTCCAATGTAGCAGTCACTCAAATCAAATACTCCACAGAATTACCGCTGGACACACAACTCTAATATTCAAGTAATCATTGAACAATTATTCAATTAAATGATTATTTAATACGGACCTAATTCAAGTAATAAAAGAATTATTCTGATATAAAAATTACTCGGTATCATCAACGGACAAACTTGATGTATCTACCTCTCGGGGAACAAAATCTTGCTTGTCCTCATCGGCCAATACATCAGAACCTGTTTCAGCAATCGTTAACGACGAAGTATCAACATCAACCGGGGTAAAGTCTTTCTTATCCTCTGGGGAAAGCACATCTTCTCCCACTGGAGCCACATCAAAGTCAACATCTTCAAGCACTTGTTCCTGTGACTGCAACTGTGTCTGCTGATCGGGCTCAGGCTCAGGTTCTTGAATCAACCCGGAATCATTATTTGACGAATCAACTGGCTTTTCTTCTGAAATGGCTTCATTGATGGTAGCGGGGCGAATATCGACTAAAGCGCCTGCTTTTAGCAAAGAGGACTGATAATGTTTTGCTGTCTCCATATCCAGATTACGCTTAACCACCACCGGCTTGCCAGAAAACATTTGATCAATGCGCGTAGCATCGGCGTTAAATAACTGGGCTAGGCGTTGTTTAACCTCAATGACAGACTGCCCTGCAAGCACATCTCCACGAAAGATCACTTCATAAAACTCTTCACTCATAACACCACCATCCGTTGATAGCTAACTTATTAATAAGTTAAGTTATTGATACTGAATCTATAGCTATAAATAGTTAAACCGCCGATATTTGGCTAGCCTGTTAACAGTCCTATTATCAACTTAATCGGCGAAGCAAGTCGATAACACGTTTCTCAATTTCATCTCGAGCAGCACGAAACTCATTCTCGGACAGGTGCTTGGGGTCAGGCAAGCCCCAATCCTCCCGAATTCGCCCTTTCACCCAAGGGCAACTGTCACCACAACCCATGGTGATAACTGCATCATAGTCAATAGCTGGCATTTCATCTAATGACTGAGAATGATGCCTACCCATGTCATACCCCAGCTCAGCCATGGTCACCACGGCTTTCAGATTAACCTGCCCAGAGGGCTTTGATCCGGCGCTGTATACAGCAACATCCTTTGATTTATGGATGTGCCCAAAAGCTTCTGCCAGCTGGCTACGGCAGGAGTTCTCGACACAAACAAAAAGAATATTCTTCATCCATTAAACCTTTTCTTGTCCGCAAGGCCACTCACATGAAGATAGGAACTATTTTATGACAGGTCTGTGATCATTTAATGACAGTTTTTTCTAGAATTCTCTCGTCATTACCAGCACCCAATGGTGGGGATCACTAACATTCAGCAGGCTCAACCAAATCCAACCACTAACCAGGTAATAAGCACCATCCCCATGGACAGTAACACAGCTGCCGACCCCTGATCTTTGGCGCGTCCAGACAGCTCATGATGTTCTTCTCCAACCCGGTCAACCACCGCCTCAATGGCAGAGTTCATCAGTTCTGTAATCAACACCAGCACCACCGAACCTACCAGTAACACCAATTCCACCGGGGTATCAGCTATCACCAGTGCTATGGGTATCAAAACTGCCGCAGCGACCACTTCTACCCGAAAAGCTTCTTCATGCTTAAAGCACGACTTCAACCCCTGGCAAGAATAGGTGAAACCACCCACGATTCGTCGCTGCATCAACCCTAGAAAATCAGCCTGTTTTTTGTCGTTCAAATGCCATCTCCATCAATTCTTTGGTCCATCTCTCTGGCTGGTTCTGCCTCTGTTGGATGACCTACAATTTTCGCCGGCACCCCCGCTACAGTGGTGTGAGCTGGCACGGGTTCCAAAACAAGGCTACCAGCACCAATTTTGGCGCCCTCTCCCACTTCGATATTGCCAAGAATTTTTGCCCCAGCCGCAATTAATACACCACAACGAATTTTCGGATGACGATCACCCGCGTGTGAACCGGTTCCGCCCAATGTTACCGAATGCAACATAGACACATTATCACCGATCACTGTTGTTTCACCGATCACCAACCCCGTGGCATGGTCAATCATAATGCCACTACCTATTTCGGCACCGGGGTGTATATCCACTGCAAAAATTTCTGATACCCGGTTTTGTAAATACAGCGCGAGGGACTGTCTACCATTGCGCCACAACCAGTTGGCCACGCGATATATCTGTAACGCATGAAAACCTTTGAAATAGAGTAATGGCAGGCAGTACTGATCACAGGCAGGGTCACGCTCCACATACGCAGTGAGATCCTTGCGCATACTGTCACCTATGGCAGGTTCTGCCGACAACACCTCTACAAACACCTCACGGATGGTCAGAGCAGATAACACACTATTGTCGATTTGCGCAGCCAAATTGTAGGCAAGAGCCTCTTCCAGTGACTTGTGACTCACTACCGCATCATAAAAAAATCTGGCCAGCACCGGCTCCTGCTGCGCGAGCAAGGTCACTTCCCCGTGAATAGTTTCCCACAAAGGGTCTTTAGTCTGGGCCGTGTCTTTCTGGTCCATACGCTTCTGATTCATCTGTTTCTGTTTACTCATTCTTCACTTATTTCTTTGCTCACTTCCGATTGATTAAGTGTCTGGGAAAATAAATCTGGAAATAATTTCATCCAAGTGAGTCAGTATCGTATCCCGTAATATCAGATCACTACTATCCAAAATTTTATAGATACATTGTGCATCTAATTTAGCTTCAAATACTCGTGCCACAGGCGAATAACTCAGGTGCCATAGCTCGGGAGCCACACCACCTCTATCTATCTCATAAGGCCTGACGAAGCCAAAGACTTCGGCGTGCTCATCCAGCCAACAATTCAAGCTGTGGAAAGGACCACCCTGTTGGTACTCATCTGGCGTCAACTGCAATACATACTCCAGGGGTACGGCCGCAGCATCCCAGATATCCATATCAGTACCCCAGTGGTGCCGCGAACAGCCCGGTAAAGCTGACCAACGCATGATGGCAAAAACCTTGTCTTTTTCACTCAGGTTTTCAAGGTTCAGAGGCTTGCCATACTCATCCAGCACGGGCCGCTCACCCAGAGCCTTGGCATTCCAGATCATCAACTGCCGCTTAAAGGAGCGAAAAGCACTGGCTACCTGAAGGTCATACCCCTGCACGGCGGCAGCCTCTTGCAGGGCAAGAAATGGCGACAAGACTGCCTTATGCAGTAAACAATCCGTGCTCAATTGGCACAAGTGCTCTTCCGTCTTGCCGCTGATCATTGCTGGTATTACTTGCATAGACTCTTTTTCTGACAACCCGCAATCCATGGTGTTTCTGCACCTTAATATGACCAGCGTTATTTTGCTATGCTATCCCTGTTAAAACGGTCCATACAACATCAGGCAAGCACAAACAGGGAGCTGCTTACCATGCAAGAAGAAATCGAACAATTTCAGGCTGTCTACGACATAATCGTCGAATTTTTTGTTACTTATAGTTTCCAGTTACTTGGCGCCGTTATCGTTCTGCTCATTGGCATGATTGTGGCCAGCCGCGTTGCCCGTGGCGTTCTAAAACTTTGTGAAAAGAAAGAACTGGATATTACCCTCAGCCGATTTATCGCCAGCTTTGTAAAAATTATCATTATTGTTGGTGTGGCGATTATCGCTCTCGGAAAACTAGGTATCAGTGTCACCCCATTTGTCGCCGCTATTGGTGCAATTTCTCTGGGTGCTGGGCTGGCCGCTCAGGGGCTACTGGCAAACTATGGTGCAGGGCTCAACATTATTATCACTCGACCCTTTATTATTGGCGACACTATTACTGTACAGGGCGAAACTGGCCTGGTGGACGAAGTCCATATGGCCTTCACGGTACTGAAAGATGAGGATGATGTACGCATCACTATCCCCAATCGTCATATTATTGGTGAAATATTGCACAACTCTGCTGCCAATAAACTGGCCGAAACCATGGTTGGCGTCAGCTATGGCTCTGACCCAGAAAAAGTCATAGAAGTACTTCATGCCGTACTGAAAAAACAAGGTGTAGCCGAAACCCGAACACCGCTAATTGGCATCGATAGCTTTGGTGACAGTGGCATCAATTTCGGTGTCCGCTTTTGGGTGCCCACCCAACGGTTTCATGAGCTTCGCTTCGGCGTTAATAACGCAATTTATAATGCTCTGGATGTGGCAGGTATTACTATTCCATTCCCACAACGGGAAGTGCGACTACTCAACGAGACGAACTAGACAAAACAAGCTGACGTCAGAGTTGGCGCCAGGCTGTTCTTCTCCTTATTCCTCACCCCAATCTATCTGGTGCGGATCAAAACCAGTTGCCAGCGTGGGTTTGATCACCTCAAAGTAAGGCGACAGATCAAAATCTTTTGGTGTAAAAAGGCTGTGATGTCGGATATGGAGAATTTCTCGGTAAGTCTCCTGGAATAACGGATCCATAGATTTTTCCACCGACACTTCCGGCAAAATGGGGTACTTAACGGACTGAAAAGACTGGGCGATCAGCGATGAGCAAATCGCCTGGGTGGGATCTCCACTACCCAGAGCCAGCATTCGCCGTTTCCAGCGATTGGGGACTGGCGGGGTCTGAATCAAATACCGCATCAGATCCACAATATTTTTCAGATCGTAGCGATGACCCAGCCTATCGATAGAAAAACCCAGTATTGCATCTATTTCTTTCTCATCAAGCCCCATCGGTCGACAGATACGAGTATGAAGCTTGGTATAGCTATCGAGGGGTACCAAGCGAACACCTTCCTGAACATCCGCCTCCACCAACATGTCAGGCTGACCTTCATATTCGCCCACATACAATGCGGCATGTGACCAGGTAGATTGTGTGAGATATTTGATCGCAAGACTAAACCGGCTGACGCCCTCGACTAAGAGTACGTCTCCCCGACGAATAGTGGCTGATAGCAGCTCTGGTCGACATGATGCGGGGCTCACATAACGTGGCTCTGACAGCTTTCTCGCCAACCACCGGCCAATTCGCTCTCGAATCATCAAGAAAAAGCTCCTATATATTCAGACGTTACTCGGTTCCTGCCGGACAAAACGAAACGGAACGATCACTTGTCGAGGTTAATAGAACCAGACTCCACCACCGTGATAGGCCACCGCCACCAACTGGTGCTGATACGAGTTTCCAACTCAAATTCAACGAGTCCACTATCACTATTCAATAGTGCTTCTACAGCCCTAAGCCCACCGAAGAGATTCGCTGATGACTCAAGTTTTATAGCTGACTGCCCAAAGGCTGGAATCGGTTGTAACCCGGAGGAAACACCACTCACTATCTTGTGCCCTTGAATCTTGAGGTGATAGGAAAGCCCAGAAATATTTAGCTCTGAATCATTAGGGTTTAAGATATTTAAGCTAATGGCAAAACGCTGTTCCAAGCCCTTGCGGGAAAGTGGCTCAATATTGATTAGGTGAACCTCAGGCTGTTGATAGCTGGGAGAAAACATAGTACATGAAGACAACAACCAAACCGCAGCAAGCAGCCCAAATCCCTGTATCGGTCCCATGAATTTTTGTGTCCTCATGATCTTTATTGCACCCATATTGCACCCATGAACAGTTCCTCTCCTAATCATCCACATTCGGTTCAAAGAACAGCCACATCACCTGTGAAAATTCAGATCTGAAGGCTGACTCCACAAGATTAATCTAATCAATCAGAGCCTGGTCACTACTGGCTGGAACCATTTTTGCCTTAACCGCGACCATGACATCTGCACCCATTTGTAGAGTAACAACATTAAATACATTCGACACTGTAGACTGTTGCTGAAGAAAGTTCACCATGGCTTTTTTCACCAATAGCTCCACCCCCTGCCCCACCTACAGCGCTTTAACCTCTCCTTCTAAAAGGATGGAGATCACAATCAACAGCAAGCCGATCATGATACTTCAAGAGCATCATATACCGGGTTTCCGGCGATCATTGTGGCAGACAGTGCTGCCAGGGCAAATGTCAGCCCCAATAATGCCGCCAAATCCTCCCCAAAAACCACTAATAGTTCACTATGCCGGGTTTCTCTAAACCAGTGTCACAATAAACGACCAGAAATAAATCTCCTTACCATATCCCAGCGGGTAACCGGGTAATGGAGGTCTTTTTGCCTGCTTCATGCCCAGCAGTAACAACCATTGATTAGCCGTGTCAGCCAAGAAATGAATAGCCTCACCCGGAATTGGTCACCGCAGCGGCCACCCCCTTGGAACAGCAATTACACCATTGGCTATAAGGGCATAGAGAATACTTCTGGTAGAATCAGCGCCATTAGGCACAGGTTCGCTCCCTGCCATTGAATTTTTCGTAACAGATCGCATCTTATAGTGAGCTAACCACTGACATCAGACTGGCAGACCCAACTGAGGAGACAATAAGTGTTGCGAATTGGATTATTTCTGGCCACTAATATTGCCATACTGGTACTGTTTACCATTGTATTTCAGACACTTGGACTGGAAGAGTATCTTGCAGCCCAAGGAATCTATACCAACCTGACCGGTCTGCTCATTATGTGTGCCATGTTCGGCTTTGGTGGCTCAATCCTCTCCTTACTGATATCAAAATGGATGGCCAAACGAAGCTCCGGCACGCAGATTATCGAAACTCCCAGTACCCCGGAAGAACGTTGGCTGATGGAAACGGTAGGTGACTTGGCCAAAAAGGCCGGTATAGAGATGCCAGAAGTGGGGATCTTTCCTACACAGCAATCCAATGCCTTCGCTACTGGTTGGAATAAAAATAATGCTCTGGTCGCAGTCAGTGCTGGACTGCTTCATCGGTTTGACAAGGAAGAAGTCCGTGCGGTACTCGCCCATGAAATAGGCCATGTGGCCAATGGTGACATGATCACCTTGACGCTCATACAGGGGGTGCTGAATACCTTTGTCATGTTCTTTGCCCGTATTATCGGTTCCGTCATCGACAGGGTTGTACTCAAGAATGAGCGAGGCCATGGCATCGGCTACTTTGTCATTGTTATAGTCCTTCAAATCGTACTGGGTATTTTTGCCTCCATGATTGTTATGCGGTTCTCTCGCTGGCGCGAGTTTCGTGCCGACAATGCTGGCGCCCAATTAGCCGGGCGAAGCGCCATGATCAGAGCACTCCAAAAACTCCAGGTCGAGACGCAAGCTCAGGTGCCCAATCAAATGCCGGACACCCTTACCGCCTTCGGTATATCCAGTGGCTGGAAACGACACGCCAGTCGCCTATTTATGTCCCACCCTCCTTTGGAAGAACGCATTGATGCACTGCGCCGTGGACTATAAATAGGGACTATGACTATGGACTATAAATATAGCCCTAAAACGATCGCGACCATTTACTCTTGGGATACAGGTAATGTCTAAATGACAGCCCAGCATATCTGCATGCTAGATGAGCTGCCTGACAATGGTAGTAAGTCACTGGAACTGGATGGTGAAGCCTGTTTCGCTGTTCGCCAAGGTCAGGCTGTCTATCTCTACCGTAATACCTGCCCTCATCTGGGACTGCCTCTGGACCTGATGCCCGATCAGTTCCTGGGTTTCGATAAGCGCTATATACAGTGCACCAGTCACGGCGCCCTGTTTAAAATAAATACCGGCTTATGTATCGCTGGCCCCTGCCAGGGAAAATCACTACAGCCTCTGGCCTGCGAAATAGTAGATGGTGCTGTCTTTTTATCAGAAAGCTCACTAAAACCTCCGGCTAATATTCTTAATCAAACCCCTGAAACATGAAAACGAATTAGTCCGGGGCAACCATTGAATTCTTGAACCCCGGCCCCATTTAACCTCCAAGCCAGTTAATGAAAATTCCCACAGGAGACGCCCCTTGGAACAATATCGTGGCACCACTATTCTCTCCGTGCGCCGCAACGGCAAAGTTGTGATTGGCGGCGACGGACAAGTAACGCTTGGCAACACCATCATGAAGGGCAACGCCCGAAAAGTACGTCGACTCTATAACGATGAAGTTATCGCTGGATTTGCCGGCGGCACGGCCGATGCCTTCACCTTATTTGAGCGCTTTGAAGCCAAACTGGAAGAACATCATGGAAACCTTACCCGAGCTGCCGTAGAACTGGCCAAAGACTGGCGCTCAGACCGAATGCTGAGAAAACTGGAAGCACTGCTGGCAGTTGCCAACAAAGATGCCTCGCTGATTATCACCGGCAACGGTGATGTCATTCAGCCCGAAGATGACCTGATTGCTATTGGTTCTGGTGGCCCCTTCGCCCAATCTGGCGCACGTGCGTTATTAGACAACACTGACCTCGATGCCAAAACTATCGTGGAGAAAGGTCTCGAAATAGCCGGTGATATCTGTATCTACACCAACCACAATCGCACCATCGAGGAACTTGAGTACTAGAAACGCTCGACCACTTGAAGAACGACTAAAAAAATTCGATGACTGAAAGAAGCGCCACCCACAACGCTTTCAGACACACCTAAATGAAAGGTTTATTGATATGTCCAATATGACACCCCGCGAAATTGTCCACGAACTGGATACTCACATCGTCGGGCAAGATGCGGCCAAACGTGCCGTGGCCATTGCCCTGCGCAACCGCTGGCGTCGCATGCAGCTCGAACCGGAACTGCGTAATGAAGTGACCCCAAAAAATATCCTGATGATCGGTCCAACCGGTGTGGGTAAAACCGAAATTGCACGCCGTCTGGCACGGCTCGCCAACGCACCTTTTGTCAAAGTAGAAGCCACCAAGTTTACCGAGGTGGGCTATGTGGGCAAAGATGTTGAGTCCATTATTCGAGACTTGGTAGAAACCTCCATCAAACAATTGCGTGAACAGGAAATGCACAAGGTACAGCAACGCGCCATGGATGCTGCCGAAGAACGGGTACTGAACGCATTGCTACCACCTGCTCGCGGCATCGAAGAAGAAGAACCGACTGAATCCACCACTCGTCAGGTATTTCGCAAAAAACTTCGCGAAGGCGAGCTGGACGATAAAGAAATTGATGTCGATGTTAGCGATGCCCCGATAGGGGTGGAGATTATGGCCCCTCCCGGCATGGAAGAGATGACCAACCAGCTTCAGGGCATGTTTTCCAATATGGGGCAAAATAAAACCAGTACACGAAAAATGACAGTGGCCCAAGCCTTGGCCCAAATCAGTGAAGAGGAGGCTGCCAAGCTGGTGAATGAAGAAGAGCTAAAAATTCGTGCCGTGGAATCTGCCGAACAAACCGGTATCGTGTTTATCGATGAAATTGACAAAGTAGCCAAACGTGGTGAAACCTCAGGTACCGATGTATCTCGCGAGGGTGTTCAGCGCGATTTACTTCCGCTGATCGAAGGCTGCACTGTAACAACCAAATACGGCATGGTGAAAACAGATCACATCCTGTTTATTGCTTCTGGTGCCTTCCACTTCTCCAAGCCATCAGATCTGATTCCTGAAATGCAGGGCCGTCTGCCTATCCGAGTAGAACTGACGTCCCTAACCAGTGAAGATTTTGAACGGATTCTCACTGAGCCCAGCGCCTCGCTCACCGAACAGTATCGGGAATTGTTGGCCACCGAAAACCTGGATGTCACCTTCCACGCTGACGGGGTTAAGCGGATTGCCGAAATCGCCTTTGATGTGAATGAACGTACCGAGAACATCGGCGCTCGACGTCTTCATACAATCATGGAACGACTACTGGAAGAGATTTCCTTTGAAGCCGCCGACCTTGCCGCCAAAGGCGTGAAGGTTGACATCGACCAAACCTATGTGGACGATCACCTTAAGGACATCTCGCAGAATGAAGACCTTTCGCGGTTTATCCTTTAATCTTGCCTTAAAAAACTGGCCTGCAGTAAACTTAGCTTCAAGAACACAGTGACTATGCATATGGTGCCCACTAAGATAAAACTTCACAAAGAAAACGGTAGCCTTTCTCTGGAATACGGTAATGGCGACCACTTCACCCTGACCGGCGAATATCTGCGTATTCACTCCCCCAGTGCCGAAGTGCGTGGCCATGGTAAAGGCCAGGAAATTCTTCAGCATGGTAAAAAAGACATCAAAATTACGGGGCTCGAATCCTCCGGTAACTACGCCCTACAACTTACCTTCAGCGACGGCCACGATACCGGCATCTACAGCTGGGACTACCTCTATGACCTCGCCACCAACCATAATAAGTACTGGCAGAATTACCTCACAGTCTTACATGAGGCGGGAAAGCAACGGGAAGCTGGCGTTCAGGTAGTACAATTTACGGAGCCCAAACAGGGTTGAGCTTTCTCTGTCCAAATAATACATTCGCTTGGAGTACTCATAGAGTACACTCTACAGAGGTTATCAACAGACAATCTAAAACTATCGAAGATCGTAATTGATTCTGGGATTAACGCACTTACCCATAGGCGGCCAAAACAGAATGATAGAACTTCCAACTAAATCACAGGTAACCGTCCGTATCATTGGCATTGTTTCTGCTTCAGGGTTTTTTATTCTAGCGATACTGTCAAAATCTTCACTTCAATTAACCTTCTTTCAAGACGCCGTACTTAATATATTCTCGCTCGTCATCTTAGCCACACCCGTCATCTACTTCTGGGTCATCAAACCCTTTGTAAAAGCCCACAATCAGGCCATTGACCAAATTCAACAAATGTCCTGGGTTGACCCATTGACACAACTCGCTAATAGACGGCTCATATTGCGTCATATGGAAAAAATCCTATCCAACGCCATAAGGCATAAAGTCTATGGGGCCGTAATGATACTTGACCTGGATGACTTCAAGCCGATAAACGACACCCATGGTCATGAGGCTGGAGATGCAATGCTCGTCGAGATCGCAAAACGTCTGGCATCCGCCACCCGTACCGAGGATATTATCGGTCGGCTAGGCGGAGATGAGTTTATTGTCGTCATGGGCGACCTTAATGCAGATAAACAAGAAGCTCTAAATAGAGCCGAACTCATCTCCGACAGGCTTATCCATGCCATCAACAAGCCTCTTGATTTCGGTGGCAAGCAACTAGAGGTCAGTGCCAGTATTGGAATACGCTTTTTAGATTATGAGAAAATCGCCACAGTAGACCAACTATTCAGTGATGCTGATAGCGCTATGTATCTAGCCAAGAACAAAGGGAAAGGGAATGCTGCTTTTTTTCAGGGAGAAGTAAGCGTGGCAGATTCTATCGTTTAAAAGGCCCATCATCCTTGACTGCATGGACCTAATATTTCGTTAAAATCGAGTTCTTTCACAAGCTTTCTTCGTCGCCCTACCCTTAGGTGACAAACCCGTATGCTGTGTCAGCACACGGAGCTCACCCTGCATTGGCTTTCCTTTACTTTTCTCAAGGCATCTAATGCTCAGTTATCCGGGTTGCGGAATAAGACTTTATGGATGCCTCGTTACACCGTACTTTTAACGCTGAAAATTAGCGCTTATTTATTAAGCTTGGTGATTTTTGATCCTTGCACACCCATACCTGCCATTAAGCCCTTCTGGCCAAAAGTGAAGGCATACACCTCAGCGTTTGAGGTTAGTCGTGTTGATGCTAGTGTCCCAGAAGTACCGTTATCAACAACCACTATAGAGGGACCCATACTCAACTCCCATCCCTCGCTAACCTCATCGCTTGTCTCAATATGCTCTACCGCTGCATCTGTCATTAATACCAGAATGTAACCAAAAGTTTGAACGCCTGCTTGCAGTCCATAGGATCCAGCAGCAAGTGTGTAATAGTTCGCAATATAGTACCCACCCTCCGCTTTCCTTCTGACAAGGGCACCATTGCCGTAAAGCCCGCCAACCAAGAACCCAGCTTTAACTACATTTGGGAAAACAAGTGCACCTTTAGCACTTGAGGCCAAGTCTTTTGCCTCAGGAGACGACTTCAGCAAGTGCTGTATTGCAGCATGAATATCACCATCAAGGGCCTCATTAGGAGTTTCTGCAGTCACATTGAACGATAAGCAAGAAAAGACAAGAACAAAGATAAACGAAAGATATTTTGAGGAAGACAATATACGCTGTTGCATTTTATTTCCCTTATACATTGGTTCACTTATACATTGGTTTAATGGTTTTTTACACTTAGTCAGAGCCCCGGCCCTACACTAGGAGTATTTAACATAGTCTCATTGTTCTTAAAAATAAAGTTCACACTAGCTAATCACCACACATATATTTTCAAGAAATACTCGTACGTTTATTCAAAGCCGAGTTCTTCTGCGTGCTTTCTTAGCGACCTTACTTTTAGGTGATTTATTCTTAGAAGTCCGCCCCCTAGGAGGCAAACCCGTATGCTGAGTCAGTGCTCGGCGGCCGCCTTTCATTTGTTGCTGCTTACCTTTCAGTTCCGCCTCTTCTGAGGGCACTAGCTGATGTTTACCGCTACCAATCAGTTTGGCCAGACCTGCTTTCTTCAAGGCACCGCGAACCAAGGGCCAGTTATCAGGGTCATGGTAACGAAGTAACGCTTTATGCAAAGTGCGTTGTGCTTTAGTTTTTGCGCTGAAAACTTTATCGCTTTTATATTTCACCCGTTTGAGGGGGTTCTTCTCTGCGTGATACATAGCGGTCGCTGAGCACATGGGAGAGGGGTAAAAATTCTGTACCTGATCTACCCGGAATTCATTCTCTTTTAGCCAGAGCGCCAGATTGATCATATCTTCGTCGGTGGTGCCGGGGTGTGCCGAAATAAAATAGGGAATTAAATACTGCTCTTTTCCGGCCTCTCTGGAATATTTATCGAACATTTTCTTGAAACGGTCATAGGTTCCCATGCCCGGCTTCATCATCATCGACAAAGGCCCATCTTCCGTATGTTCCGGTGCAATCTTCAGGTAACCCCCCACGTGGTGCGTTACTAATTCCTTCACATATTCTGGATCTTCCACCGCCAGGTCATAACGCAAACCAGAGGCAATCGCCACTCGCTTAACGCCCGGTACGGCTCTGGCACGGCGATACAGCTGTGTTGTAGGGCTATGATCAGTAATCAGGTTTTTACAGATACCCGGATATACACAAGAGGGGCGACGGCAGCTTTCTTCGATTTCCTTACTCTTACAGGTAAGGTTGTACATGTTGGCTGTGGGGCCACCTAGGTCCGAAATTGTCCCGGTGAAGCCGGGGACCATATCCCGGATTTTTTCTACTTCACTAATGATGGAATCTTCAGAGCGACTTTGAATAATCCGCCCCTCGTGCTCGGTAATAGAGCAGAACGTACAACCACCAAAACAGCCCCGCATAATGTTGATGGAAAACCGAATCATTTCGTAGGCGGGAATGTTTGCATCCCCATACGTTGGGTGAGGCACGCGTTGATAGGCATGATCAAACACCCAGTCCATCTCATCTGTTTTCAGCGGAATCGGCGGTGGGTTCATCCACAGCTCGTGAATGCCATGACGCTGCACCAGTACCCGAGCATTACCGGGGTTAGTCTCTTTGTGAAACACCCGTGATGCATGGGCATAAAGTACCGAATCGTTCCTGAGTTTTTCGTAAGATGGTAACCGAATATATGCCTGCTCATCCTTAGCTGGCTTGGCATCTGAATGGGGCAGAATAGTAATCACTTGGGGGGCATCTGCATCTTCAGTAGATGTCGTATTACTTGTAGCATTAGACGAACAGCTTGCGGGGTCTTTTTGATCCGTTCGTTGATAAGGGCTCAGCAGTGCGTCTATTTTCCCCGGGGCATCAATACGGGTGGAATCAATTTCTCGCCAGCCATCGGGAACGGCTTTACGAATAAACGCGGTACCCCGAATATCGGTAATCTCGGAAACCTTTTCACCACTGGCAATACGGTGGGCAATATCAATAATCGCCCGTTCAGCATTACCGTAGAGCAAAATATCTGCCGTGGAATCCACCAAGACAGAACGGCGAACGGAATCAGACCAATAATCGTAATGGGCCAAACGACGCAAGCTGGCTTCAATACTGCCAATAATCAGTGGCACATGTTTGTAGGCTTCTTTGCAACGTTGAGAATAGACTGTTACTGCACGATCTGGTCGTTTACCGCCTTCATTATGAGGTGTATAGGCATCATCGTGGCGCATACGGCGATCCGCCGTATAGCGATTAATCATCGAATCCATATTGCCCGAGGTGACACCAAAGAACAGATTAGGCTCACCTAACGCCATAAATGCGTCTTTAGAGGTCCAATCCGGCTGGGCAATAATACCGACCCTGAAACCCTGGGCCTCAAGACTGCGACCGATCACCGCCATACCAAAACTGGGGTGATCCACATAAGCATCACCGGTAACAATAATAATATCGCAGCTATCCCAACCTAACTCGTCCATTTCCGCCCGAGACATAGGCAGAAATGGTGCAGTGCCATAGCACTCAGCCCAGTATTTACGGTAGGAAGAGAGCCGTGGTGCAGATTGAGGAATGTATTGTTTGGCAGCTTGGGGCATAGGGATGGGACAATCAAAATAGGTCGCGCATTATACAGAAAACACCATCAGTTATCGAAACTAACGCGTGATACCACCTAGACTGCCCATACACGGCCCTCTCACACCCCACCCTCATGAGCCCACATTGATCAAGAATCCGCATTAAGTGACATAGTCTTGTGAACTAGAACTACTGTAGACTGGTCTCACATAAAAGCGGTCAATGATAAAGGATAGGCTCCCTCATGATGAAAAAAAGTCTGTTAATGACAGTAGTTGTTTCTCTATTTCTAACAAGCAATATCTATGCAAATGAAGAAGTAGTGGTTTATGACTGTTCCTATGACAGCGTGTATTGGACAGGTCGAGGGAAATCTATGAAAACCGATGGTGGGGATATGGTAGTGACCATCAATGGGGACAGCTTAGTCATTAAAAGCAGTAGCAAAGAAATGGCTGGTACCCATAATTTAACCTTGAAGAGCAAATTAGGTTTTCAAATTGTAGCCCTCAGTAGCTCTATGCAATTTTTTTACAATAAAGGTTCTAATGCTTTTCATGTTAATGCCGGTATTGATGCCGGTTCAGGTTTTAGCGTATCTGGAGGTGGACATATGGGACGCCAGGTAAGAATTGCTGGGAAATGTTCTCTTAACCAAGGCTAGAAAGTTCATACAAGATCTATGGCATCTTATTGCTGTAATTAACATCTAAGGAGAGTGGAATGAGCATCCGCCGCCTCTATGGACCCAGCTAGCTATTATCGCGCAGATCGAGTTGCTGGTGGTTGTGTCAACTGCCATGAAGTTAACCGCTGAGTACATGTGAATCACAACCAGCACATGATGAACAAGCCATCTATTTTGTAGTGTCCCTATGATTGCCACCCTTTTTCTTATCCTGATCGTTGTGTTTGTCTTCCTGGCATTCTATATCCCCCTATGGAGAAATCGCTGGATTCGTAATAAGCCTTTCCCGGAAGTATGGCATTCAATATTAGAGGCTAATTTTCCTATTTATTCTGCTCTTAAACCTGAGGAGAGAACCAAGCTGCAACAGCTCATCAACCTGTTTATTACCAAAAAACGATTTGAGGGTTGTGCCGGGCTGGAAGTAACCGATGAGATTAAAGTCACTATCGCCGCACAGGCCTGTCTGTTGCTACTTCAACACCCGAAGACCGCGGTCTATCCAAAGCTTTATTCTGTGCTGGTCTACCCCTACGGGTTCAGAACTGAACGGGAACAGCGCCAGGAAGATGGGACGGTGGCCCTTGCCGCTCACAACCTTTCTGGTGAATCTTGGAGCAATGGAAAGGTCGTCCTATCTTGGGATGATGTGGTTTCTGGTGCCTCTGATTTTACCGATGGTCGCAATGTGGTATTGCATGAATTCGCCCATCAGTTGGACTCCGCATCAGGATCAACCAATGGGGCACCGCCACTGCGCCGTAATTGCTACAGCTCTTGGGCTAAGGTTTTATCCAGCGAATTTGAAAAGCTGAAATGGGCCAGTTTGCGGCATCATAAAACGACGATGGACGAATATGGTGCGACCAATCCAGCAGAATTTTTTGCAGTTGCCACGGAAACATTTTTTGAGAAACCCCAACAGCTCTCCAAAAAACACCCCAAGCTGTACAGAGAGTTGCAAGAGTATTATCAAACTGATCCCCGACAGTGGCATTAGGCCCCAGTATTAGTCAAAGAATATCGCTATGCCCATGACGAACCGGATGCTTACGCCGCAGGCGAAAACTATTTCCCAGACAATATGTCAGCCCAACAACAGCAATATTATTATTCCGTGCCACGCGGCTTAGAAATTAAAATCTCTGAAAAATTAGCACGATTGAGAAAATTGGACCAGCAGCCGAGCCGAAAAGAATAGTTTTGACCCCTTAATTTTCTTCCGTTACTATTTCTTCCGTTACTATTTCATCCGTTACTATTCCAGACTGAAGTACTGGAACATTTAAGGAGAAAAATCATGACAGCTACAACACTTTATGAACGACTCGGGGGCTATGATGCTATCTCTGCATTTGCCGAAAATATCATACCTCGTTTTCGGCAAGACGAATTGCTAGCACGATTTTGGCATCATCGATCCATCGACGAAGTCGCTCGCGAAACACAAACGTTTATCAACTATATTTGTGCTGAATCGGGTGGTTCAATGCATTATACGGGTCGTGATATGGTAACAGCCCATAAAGGCATGAAGATCAGTGAAGATGATTGGGCAGCACTTCTGTTCCATTTAAATGCGACCTTTGAACATTTTCAAACCGGCACGACAGAACGAGAAGAGATGATCGCTTTGGTCAATAGTGTAAAAGCAGAGATTGTCGAAGTTTAATCTTTTTGGGTTAAATATTCCCGTAACGTGCAACGGAGAGCAGATTAAGTCTGAGTCTAATATCTCCCCCTCGCTCGGGGGACGAGGCATTTCTGCTTAAATTTACTGCATTAAGACTCGACTACTACATCCTAGCCCCAGTTCCCCGAGCGGAACTGGACGCTAAAACCAGTCAATGACAAATCTAAATAACGTGTATTCCTCTTTGCCACTGACCACTCATAGCTTAGTTTCGCACAGCCTAGTTTCTCCCAGCCATCACCCCACCATCTACATCCCATATAGCACCGGTTACCCAGCTCGCCTCATCACTCAGTAAGAAGCTCACCACATTCGCCACATCTTCTGGTGCCCCTATGCGACCAATGGGGTGAAAGGCATTGAAACCGGCCAGCGCATCATCCATTTCTTCCGGCTGAATAAATGATTCATAAATAGGTGTTTTCACCACAGCAGGGGATACCGCATTGACCCTGATATTGTAATCTGCCAATTCCATCGCCATATGCTGGGTGAGCGCATGTACACCCGCTTTTGCCATGGAATAGGCTGAAGATGGTGTTGCCTTCACAGCCTGTTTTGCCCACATTGAACCAATATGCACCACAGCCCCACCACCATGCTCCACCATATTTGCCGCCACGGCTTGAGAGATAAAAAATGCCGAGCGGTTTAAATCCATGTACTGGTCGTAGTCACTCTCCTGATGCTCTAAAAATGGTGTAGGTTTAAAGTAACCCGCGGCATTCACAAAGTGGCTGATATGACGGGTTTGGTTGTTGATATATTCTAAAACACGGCTGACATCTTCCGTCTGGTATAAATCGGCCTGAAGCGTTTCAACACTCCCCAGTTTTGTTAATTCGTTTTCAGCAGCATTTAGCTTGCTTTGTGAGCGACCCACGATAATGACATCAATGCCTTTTTGAACCAGTTGCTTTGCCGTAGCAAACCCCATTCCGCTGGAGCCACCAACAATTAAAGCCAACGATTGATTTGAATTTTTCATAAGATTAGTCCTACAAATGTCTGTTTGGTTAAAGAGTAGACACAGCTTATCTGTATCTGTAATCTGTTGAAAAGTAGGAACAATTTGGTGCTATAGGTACTTTTTGGTACATCTTTATGAAAACAAACGAAAAAATAATTTCGCGAAAAACGCCACCAACAAGCAGTGCTCGTATGGTTGAAACCATTTATGGCTGCAAATGGTCTTTGACTGTGTATCAACTCATTAAAAATGAGGTCAATCGTCCGGGGGAAATGGTGCGGAATGTTGAGGGGCTAAGCACTAAAGTATTGAATGCCTGCCTTAGAAAAAATGTTGCATTTGGTATTTTGGAGCGCATTAGTTATAACGAAATCCCACCGAGAGTGGAGTATGTGGTGACCGGTTTCGGCAATAAATTTCTGGCCATTCTTGATGATTTGGAAAAGCTACAAACTGATATCAATAATAAAGAAAATGCTACCACTTCACCTTAAACAAGAAAAATCCTGAACACAGAAAAAAGGAACGAAACTTATAAAAGATAACGTAAAAAAGAGACGCAATTACATAAGGAAAGGTAAATAAATGCATCCCTTTTTCCGCTTAAAAGCTACGCAGCCTTACACCTATTCTCATCAATTATTTGAATGAATTCCTGGGTTGATAATGGCTTAGAAAACAATAGGTAGTTTTGGTTTACAGTTTGTTCATGTTTATCTAGATCTATCGTGGCTGTAGCATCTTTAATGGTAAACACCTCGAAACGTTTATCGTAAGCTTGCCGCATGGTGGTTTCGACACAAACATCTGTTAGGCCACCGCATAAAACCACTGTCTCAATATTTCTATCACGTAACTGAGCCTCTAGGTCAGTACCCTCAAACCCAGAAATGTGATTTTTGTGGATAATGATATCCGCAGGGGTTGTTGTCAGTGTTTCAGCAACTTCTGCCCCCCATGTTCCCCTAATAAATGCTTCTGATTGGGCAACCGGCTGCATAATTCCGTAGGGTTCTGGACCCGCTTCCGGGCAGTTTTCCTCGAAACTTAGGGGTACAAGAATGATGGTTGCACCGGCACTGCGTCCGGCTTCCAGCAATTCGTTTAAATGAGAAACCACCTGATGTTTACTCAATACCGGCTCCATTGCTTGGTAAAGCTTGCCTTTAGGGCTAAAAAAATCATTCTGCGGGTCTAAAACAATAATCGCTGTACGTTCAATATTCATAAATCTCACCTTTAAACATTCATGGGGGGAAGGAAAGTCGCTAAATAATGACTTCCCCAGTTGGTGAGCAAATTGTATTATCTAAGGATATTTATCGTAAGTACGCACAAATAACGCATATAGTATACATTTGTATACCTACTAAAATTCAATAGGATTTGGATAGTTATGGCTAAAAAACAGCGCCACCAGGACTACACCAACTGCCCCGTTGAAGCAGTACTGGACCTAATAGGTGGGAAGTGGAAGGCTGTTATTTTGTATCGTCTAATAGAAAGCACTAAACGCTTTAACGAACTACGGCGCTTAATACCCAATGTGACCCAGCGAATGCTGACCAATCAATTACGGGAACTTGAGGCCGATGGGCTGGTACATCGCGAGGTGTACCTGGAGGTACCACCTAAGGTTGAATATTCGCTCACCGATCTTGGAGAAACTCTCACACCATTGTTACACAGCTTGGAAGGTTGGGGCGAAGCCCACGCTCTTAACAATGATTAGGGTGTCACTTTCAGCAATTGTTTGATATCAGAAGTAGCACTGATAAATTGGGGAGACCTACACAGTTTACCAACTTCTTTGGCTCACTTAAAAACACCCATAGTTATTGTTTAATAATTGGCTTTCAAGGCACGAAGGAACAATAATCTAAAGGCTAGTAACGAAAAATTGGGTGCAATTACTACATAAGGAAATGTGCCAACTGCATCCCTTTTTCTCCTCTTTTTTATATGGAGAATAATAGTGCTCAAGTCTTTGGCAGGTTTATTGGTGTTCATGTTTGCCGGGCAAGCGTTCGCGGAGGCCTGTCATTTCCGCGATCAAGATCTCGGCACACTTCCGGACTCGGGCAATGGTCCGGTGGAAATTAACATCCTCCTCTATCTGAATGACCTGACCGAGATCGAAGACGCGCAGCAGAGCTTTGTCAGCGATGTATTTATACGAGCCGAATGGATGGATTCTCGGCTGGTGCACAGAGGCTTGACACCCTGCACGGCGGAAGCATCTCAGATATGGACGCCCGGACTGATGCTACTGAACCGCAGAGCTATCGAGCGCGTCTACGATCCAGAGCTGAGTGTAGCCCCCGATGGTCGTGTGATTAAGGTCTTGCGTGCTTATGGTGAATTCACTTTTCAGGCAGATCTTTCAGATTTTCCGTTTGACCATCAGGAACTGTATTTCACCCTGATTTCGAAGTACGAAGTGCGGGAGGTGAAGGTTGTGACGTCGCCTCAAAAACTAGGTATGGCAGAGCATTTGTCGGTAGCCAATTGGCAAATCCAGCTGGATGGAAGCCGCTCGAGCGAGCATTATATCGCGCCCGTTGATCGGACCATAAGTCGGTTGGATATCATCTTCCATGCCCAGCGCCTCACCGGCTTTTACACCTGGCAGTTGCTAGTACCGCTGTTTCTGGTGGTGATGATGACCTGGACGGTGTTCTGGATACCACATGAATTCGTGCCACCTCGCGTCGGCCTGGTGGCCACAGCCATGTTGACCCTGATCGCCTACCGCTTCGCCATAGCCTCAATACTGCCGCCCATCGCTTATCTCACCCGCCTTGATAAATTTATGGTGGCCTCCTCGGTGT
>DRHD01000203.1 GCA_011049795.1 Porticoccus sp. | reverse complement strand
GGCTATTTTGGCTATCTCTTCTTTGGCGGTGATTACGCAGTCAGGCCAGAGTCTAAGGCAAATTGGACAGCTGCAGGCCAAAACCGTGGCCATGATAGTGGCGGATAATCAGCTAAGCCTAATGCAGGTAAGCCCGCAGTGGCCGGGTTTGGGGAGCAATACTCAAATGGTAGAGCTGTCTGGTCAGCAGTGGCAAGTCCATACCGAGGTTACCGCTACCAGCGATCCATGGTTACGTAAGCTTGAAGTTTCCATCACTTATGCAGAGCAGGACGATACTGCATTGGTGCGTCTGGTGGCTTATCGGGGTTTGCATTAATGATGGGCTTACAGGCTATTAATCGTCAACGAGGCTTAACTTTATTAGAAATATTGATTGCGCTCAGTATATTTTCATTGATTGGTGTGGCTTCATATCAAGTATTAAATACCACCATTCACAGTCAGCAAGTGGGTGATGCGCACTCCACAGCCTTGTCTCAACAGCAAAAAGCGCTACGTATACTTGATCAAGACTTACAACAGTTGATCACTCGTAATGTCAGAATGCCTGATCAGCAGGATAATAATTATTTGCTGGTGAATCAAAACGTCTTTCCTCTGGAATTTTCCCGCGGAGGGCGTCGAAATCCGTTGCTGTTGCCCCGTAGCTCCATTCAGCGGATTGCCTATGACCTGGGTCCGCATCCAGAGAGTGATGATCGAGAGAGTAAGCATTACCGAGATGAGCGCAGTTATTTACGTCGCCATGTATGGCCGGGTTTAGATAGAGAGCCGGATACCGCGCCACTCATTCAGGTTTTACTCAATGATGTTACTGAGTTAACCGTGGCGGTTATTAGTGAGCAAGGTCGTCATGAAATCTGGCCACTCGTTGATGATGATACGGAAAAAAAGGTGGTTCAGCCCCTGGCGATTGAATTAATCTGGGTGCATGACGGTGCCGGTCAAACCGTACGCATTTATCCGGTGTTGCAATGAGCAGTAATGTGATTGGTGCTATGAGTGTTGCTATGACTGTGCGTGTGCGGCAACAGGGGGTTGCGTTAATCAGTGTGTTACTGATTTTTGCTTTGGCCACAATTATTGCCAGTGAGGTCGCATCGCGTACGTACCGGGATATCCGTAAGACAGCCAATCTGATTAATACCAAGCAGGCCTATCTTTATGCTTTGGCCGGTGAGCAGTTTGCCAGGCAGTTGTTATTCCGCGATTATAAGGAAGAGCAAAATGTTCATTCAGATCAGCTTACTGATAATTGGGCTACTATCAGCGAACTATTTGATATAGAAAACGGCTCGATGAGTATAGAAATTATCGACCTACAGGGCCGCTTCAATCTTAATAATATGGTCTCGCCCACCGGCGTCGTTAATCAGCAAGCAATAGCTCAATTTCAAGATTTACTCAATACTCTGAGTATTCGTAGCGATTACTCACCCGTGTTAGTCGATTGGCTTGATAGCAATACTACGCCTGTTGCGGGAGGCGCCGAGGACGAGGCATATCAGCAACAGGGCTACCTGACGGCTAATCAGGCACTGGCTGATCGCTCTGAATTAAGATTACTCAAGGGTTTTGAATTTGTTGATTACGAAAAACTAAAGCCGTATGTGGTCGCTTTGCCGTATTGGGTTAATGATCAGGAAATTGGTATAACAAAATACAACTTAAACACTCTGGATGCTAAAATAATAGAGGCGATAAGTGATGAATCCGCTACAGCCATTGTGGCGAGGCAAGAGCAGGGTGGCTATAGTACAGTCAGTCAATGGATAAGTAGTGGCGATATCAAGTCATTAATTTCCATTAAGAGCCAGTTGGATACCAAAAGCCAGTTTTTTGAACTGGTTGTAACGGCGGTATACGATGAGCGTGTGAGCGTTATTCGCAGTCACTTATTTAGAGATAATAGCGATGGCAGTATTAAGCTGCTTAAACGACAACAAGGCGTTGAATAATCAATGAACGATCAACTGGTACTGTGCCTGTCTGAATCTATTCTAAGTTCTTCAATCGAGGTAGATTGGGATTTATATGATGCAGCGGGCCATCTCGTTGTTTCAGACCGGACACCGTTAGAATCGTTGTATGCGACAGTTGCTGAGAAATCCAGCGACTTCTGGGTGGCAGTGCTAGTACCGGCGGAAAATGTATTGCTGGCCTCTATCGATATCCCTTCCCAACAAAGTCGACAAATCAAACAAGCTTTGCCGTTTATGGTAGAGGAATTAATTGCCGATGAGATCGAGTCAGTACATATTGCAATCCCTGAATTGTTAAGCCGCGAATCAAATTTAATCGATGTGGCGGTGATAGCTCATCGGATACTGATTGATTGGCTTGATCAATTACATAGCCATCAACTGGCGGCAAAAAAAATTCTAATAGATGCTTTGAGTATTCCCTATCAGGAAAATAATATTGCCGTGTTGGTTAATGGCGACAGGGTGCTGGTACGCAGTGCTAAATATTCCGGGATGGCGGTACAGTCTGCAGACTTTCCATGGCTTTTTAGTGCGATATTGGAGCAGCATGAACATGCTGGCGATGTGCTGCTTCGTCCCACTATCACTCTAATTCATTCGGCCGAGCTCGACAGTGATAAAGAAGTGGCGACGACATTACAGGCACATATTCAGCAACATTGTAGTGGCTATGAATTAAAAACCGTTGAGTATCAGGAAAGTGTCACTGACATTCTGGCGGCAACAGTGTGTAATTCAGATAACCCTGAAATCAATTTATTACAAGGTGGCTATGCAATAAACGTTAGCAGTGAAAACTCTTGGCGACAATGGCGCTTAGTTGCGTCGATTGCGGGCTTTGGCGTTATCAGCTATTTGCTGTTGATGTTGGCTGGTGGTTGGTACTTTGAGGGCCGGGCGTCTGAGTTAGACCGTCAGTCAATAACGCTTTATAAAGAAATATTTCCTAATGAGCGTCGTGTGGTCAGCCCAACTAAACAAATGAAAAATCATTTGCAGCGACTCGGGACTACCTCAAATAGTAACTTCTTGCCGTTGTTTGCGAATACTTCCAGCCAATTATCTTCTAAAGACAATAAGCTGGATGTCTTGGTTGATCAATTACGGTTTGATAGCAGTCGTGGTGATTTGCAGTTTCAGGTACAAACTTCATCGCTGGACCAGTTGGATCAATTGAAACAATTACTCGCCGGTGCGGGCTTGGATGTTGAGATTAATTCTGCAACTGAGCAGGATGATCATATCATGGGCCGGATTGTTGTGAGGAGCCTTTAATATGATGACAATGATTACGGACTCAGCCTTATTTAAGCAATTAGCTGAACGTTACGCGCTCTTTTCGGTTCGAGACCAATGGGCAATAAAGCTATTAGCGGCCTTTTTTGCCGTTATGGTGCTTTTTTCCTCGGTGTTAATACCGGCTTCGGATTATAAGGCAGAGGCTGAAGCTCACTATCGTAGTAGTCTCGATAGTCTTAATTGGATGCAGGTCAATCGTATCTACTTTTCCGAGTCCAATGCATTGCATGCACAGCGTGATCCGGGGCAATCATTATTGGGTTTAGCCAATAAGACCGCAAAGGGTTATCAACTAAGTTTTAAGCGCTATCAGCCGGTGGGGGATTCGGGTTTGAGTCTTTGGTTGGATGATGTGCCCTTCAATAAAGTTATTTTATGGTTAGAACGACTGGATAAAAAACATGGTATTAGGGTGAAAGAAATAGCCGTAGATCGACAGCAGAAAAAAGGGCTGGTCAGTGTACGTTTGGTGTTGCAAGGATAGCTGTGGTGAAATTTTACACAATAAGTGATGGGCTGGGCTGAATGTATCAGCAATATTTTGGTTTAAAAGAAGCGCCGTTTTCGATTGCTCCTGATCCTCGTTATTTGTTTCTTAGCGATAAGCACCGGGAAGCTTTGGCTCACCTTATTTACGGTGTTGGTGATCAGGGAGGCTTTGTTTTATTGACCGGTGAAGTGGGCACTGGAAAAACCACAATTTGTCGCTGTTTGCTTCAGCAAGTGCCGGATAATGCTGACATCGCCTTTATCATCAATCCAAAGCAAAGTATTAATCAGTTATTACAATCTATCTTTAACGATCTTGGTATTCATTATGAAAAAGGCGAGACCAGTAAAGATTTAATTGATCACCTCAATCGTTATTTGTTGGAAGCTCATGCCCGAGGTAGAAATACCATTCTCATTATTGATGAGGCTCAAAACCTTTCCCCGGATGTGTTGGAGCAGCTTCGTTTACTCACTAATCTGGAAACCAATGAAAAGAAATTACTTCAGTTGGTGTTGTTGGGTCAGCCAGAGTTGAATGAGTTGTTATCAAAGCCTGAATTACGCCAGTTGGCTCAGCGTGTTACTGCAAGATATCACTTAACGCCTTTATCCAAGGCTGAAATTATAGACTATATTGAACACCGTTTGTCTATTGCGGGTTGTCGGTCTGAATTGTTTTCTGCTGCGGCAGTGAATAAAATCTATAGCTTAAGTAAAGGGGTTCCGCGTTTAATTAATCTTATTTGTGATAGGACATTGCTGGGTGTTTATGCGACCAATAATGATCAGGCTACTCCAAAAATAGTCAGCAATGCGGCAAAAGAAATATTCCCCGCCCATACACCGTTTAACTGGCGGCCAGTATGGTTTTCATTGATGGTCGCGGTGATGATGGTTGTGGCTTCATTCGCCTGGAAGGATTACCGGAATACAATCGTTATTATCGAAGCCGATATAGATTCGTTAATAGCCCCTGCTGGTACAGAGTCTATAGCGACACTACCCGCTGAGAAAAATGTCACTGAACCATTCAGCTTTTTAACATCGGAGCAAACTTATGCTCAGGTTGTGACGGCGCTTTATCGCTTGTGGGGCTATCAAACGGGCAGTGCTGAGGTTGATTGTGGGCTTGATCAAAATCCTGCTCCTGATGTTTTTTGTGTTGCATCAATTACTTCCTTTGAGCAATTGATTGCTTATAACGTACCAGCAGCGCTCGAACTTAAGGGGCGGCAGGGAGCCAGTTTTAATCTATTACTTCAGTCAGTGTCAGATTCCGTAGCGATGCTGGTTAGTAATAACGAGACTTATGAAATACCGATGACACAATTAACTGAGCTGACGCTCGTTAACAGTACTATTTTGACTCGAATTCCGGCTCTGGTTAAGCTTCCTATTCAGCCCGGCGACTCAAGTGATGCCGTAGCTTGGTTGCATCGCTTTGTAGGCGATTCTAACCCTGGTAACAATCATAACAACAGTGAGTCTGTTGATTTAGTTGCGGTGCCAGTGGTAGATCCTCCGGATGTGACTACAGGCTTAAATAAGGCAGCTCATATTTATGCTCATCGTTTAGAGTTCGATAGCGCGGTTGATAATGTCTATGACCAGGAGTTGGCTAATACAGTTAAAGTTTTACAGCAACAACTGGGCTTCAGGCCGGATGCTATTGTTGATCGCGCTTTATTAAGTGCCTTAACGCTACAGATGCATCAATCTGATCCGGTTCTTATTGTCGATAATTCGCAAGAGGGTTAGATGTCTTATATTTTAGATGCGTTAAAAAAGTCTGATCAGGAGCGCCAGCAAAACACCGGCCCCAGTTTGCAAACGGTTCACCGTCCACACTTGATTAATAAAAATTCAAATCGCTGGGGCGCAGTCATTTTTATTTCTGTCGTCGTGGTTTGTTCTACTGTATTGGGTCTATGGTATATAAATTTTGCTTCAGTCAGTACTGTCATTGAGAGTAAGGTTGTCACGGATTCAGTTGATCTTGAGCCGGTTCCTGTTCCTGACCCTAGTCCTATTGAGTCGGATAAACCGGTGACAAAAATTTCACAGAGTAATCCTTCAGCCCAAACCGTTAACGATGCGGCTATCGCTGGCCCGGTGGTTGAATTCTGGGAATTGCCAGATCCGGTTCAAACAGCCATACCCGCACTGACTTTCTCTTTCCATGTTTATTCTTCCAATCCAGATAAAAGAACCATTATCATCAATAAACACAGGGTGAGGGAGGGTGATAGTGTCTCTCACGGTTTGATTTTGGAAGAAATCACGGAGCAAGGAGTGATTTTACAATGGCAGCAACGTTATCGATTTTCTATTAATGTGGTGGAAAGCTGGTAGTGTCGCTGTTAGCGGCATCCGCTACTGAAGTTGGCTTTATACTCACCCATTGTTTTCGGATTGAAAAATTAGCCGCTACATCATCATAATAACCCTCGAGCATAAGAAGGGTAGACACCTCTTAAGTCATACCTGTGTGCTAAAGTCACTGTAACTATCGATTAAGAATCCTATAGAGATCAACATGAGCTGGCAGCGCAAAGTAATAAGCACACTGGCACTACTGATGACTATTATTGCTACAGGCTTAGCCTATGTAATGAATGTGTATAAAACCGCGCCGGTGAACCCTACATGGGAGCTAAGCCCAGGTAACAAAACTGCGGGGGCTGTCACTGTAAGATATTCCGGCACTGCCACCTTACTATTCGACGATGGGAAAACCCGGTGGATAGTGGACGGCTGGTTTTCACGCCCGAATGCTTTGCAACTAGCGCTGGGGAAAATCGAACCCAATATGGCCAACATAGATTATGGTCTTTCCGCTAACAAAATAGACATGCTTGCGGCAGTCATTCCCATACACTCGCATTTCGATCATGCCATGGATGCCCCCGAAGTTGCCAAGCGTACCGGGGCGCTGTTAATAGGCTCTGAATCTACCGCGAATATTGCGCGGGGCTGGGGTCTAAGTGAAAGCCAAATAAAAGTAGCGGTAAACCGCGAGCCTATACACGTAGGGGAATTTGTTATCACGCCCATCGAGTCAAGGCATTTTGAATTTTCTAACCCAGTGCTACATGAACAAGCACTAAGCAATCCAAAAATTACAACGCCACTTAACACACCAGCCAAAGCCCTCGACTACCGAGTAGGAAAGGTTTATGTGTTACATGTTAGTCACCCCAAGGGTAGCTGGGTAATTGTCGGTAGCGCCGGGTTCGAAAAAGACGGACTGAATGGCTTTCAGGCCGACACACTTTTTTTAGGCATTGGTGGTCTTGGTAGCCAAACAGTACAATACCGCGAAGACTATTGGGCCGAGACAGTGGGCCAGGTGTCGCCAAATAGAATTATTCCAATTCATTATGACAGCCTTACCTCTCCAATAAGCGGGCCAATGCAAGGCCCCTCACTAGCGGAGTTTTTCTTAGCTGGCGGGCTAGATAGCACAAAAACGTTCTTACAAGAAAAAGAGGCTTCAGACCCCACGATAAGCTTTAACACCTTGCCCAGGTTTAAAGAGATTGTGCTTTACCCATAAACCTAAACAACAATTAGCGTTCACAATCTGCAATCGTTGTGGTGGTGCGGTCAAGTTCATACCCAAAACACTCGCTACGCTCATAGGGCAGGCCTTTGCCTGTATTGAAGACCCGATGGTGATCAAGAAGATACTGGATTATCTGGATACAAAATATGAGCTATTTCACATCAGTTATCAAGCCATGGTTCAATTGAGTGAGAATGTTCAATGAGACCCAACACTAGACTTGTATGTTATGTTACTGGCTCTCAGGGATATCTTGCGCTTTTCGGGGTTGGTATTCAGTAAACTCAGGAAGATCAAGTTTCTCGGTTGAGAATTTTCCGCTGTTATATTTTTTCTGTAAATCCTGCATTAGATTATAATTTTTCCGGGTGACGTGGTTGGCCACTTCTTCAGAGTCAATAATAACGGGATGGATAAAAACCATTAAATTCTTTTTAACGATCTGATCAGTCGTACTTCTAAATAATGCTCCCAGTATAGGTAGATCACCCAATAGCGGAACTTTTTTGACTAACTGTTGGGTCTCATCGGAAATTAATCCGCCCAGCACCAAGATAGCTTCATCTTCCACGATAACCTTGGTTTTAATGCTGCGCTTATTGGTGACGATATCGCTAGCTACTGTCGTGGCTTCGGAGATGGATTCTATTTCTTGTAATATATCCAGCGTGATTGAGTCGCCCTCGTTAATCTGTGGGGTGATTTTTAGGGTTATTCCGATGTCTTGTCTTTCATAGGTGGTGAATGGATCGCTGGTGGTGGATGCTGAACCGGTTGCCTGGCCGGTAATAAAGGGGACGTTGGAGCCGACTAATATTTCTGCTTCGTGATTATCCAGCGTTATTATTGATGGCGTTGATAAAATATTAGCATCGTTTTCATTGGCTATCGCTTGCGCCAACACGCGTAAACTACCGTTGCGATAAAAGCCAAGATTCAGGCCTGAGCCTAATAAAGAAATAACGCCTTCATTATCGACTGTTTTCAAGCCAAAATTTGTTATTGCCTCGGTGCCGCTATCTCGGCTGAGACTGGTATTCCATTCGACGCCTATTGTCTGCGAGAAATCTTTACTCACCTCAACAATAATGGCTTCTACCAGAACCTGTGCACGGCGTATATCCACTTGAGCAATGACATCTAACATGACGTCAAGCAAGTAGGGTGGTGCGGTCATGATAATCGCATTAGCGCTTTCACTGGCCTCAATACTGATCGGACTTTGATTATTGGCATTTTTATTATCCTCCTGCATGGTAGTGCTCATGCCCCTGAGGATGGGCAGCAGTTCGGCAGCATCAAGATAGTGCAGGTAAACCACGCGGGTATTACCGCTATCTGTGATGGGTTTATCCAATTGGGCGATAAGTTGTTTGACCCGTTGGCGGGTTGCCGGATCGCCTGACATTAGCAGGCTGTTAGATCTGTCATCGCTGGTGATAGAAAAGGCCGGACCACTTTCATCACCGACTAATGACAGCACTAATCCCGCCACATTGTTGCTATCAGCGTGATTAAGCTTGATGATTTCGATATTGAATTCACCGGACTCATCGATTTGCTTGACCATGGCTACTAGTCGCTTAACATTTTCTGACTCGTCACTAATTATCAGGCTGTTACTTTCAGGGAAGGCTGCAATATGGCCGGAGCTGGGCAGTAGTGGTCGCAGCAGTTCGACTAAGCGGGTAGCAGAAACATTGTTAGCTTGATAAATATAGAGGATTTGTTCGCCGCCACCCAGTTGGTCAAAGCTTTTAATTAAATCTTTCGGTGCTGCTTTCGCTTGTGAGGCCGGGAAGATACGTAAGATCCCGCCGGATTCTGTGGCGGCGTAACCATGGACGTCAAGCATGGTGAGAAAGACTTGATAAGCTTGGTCGGGAGTCATGCCTTGGTTGGCTAAAATAGTAACTTTACCTTTTACTCTGGGGTCGACCACTATCATTTTATTGGTTTGCTCGGCCATCCATTGAATGACAGCGCTGATATCAGCGTCACGCATATTGATAGTAAGCAGTTCGTCCTCATCCGGCTCAGTAAGTGCTTGCCCGGCAAAAGCGCCGAGCGCTGCTCCTAGCCCTATAATTAGGGCCAGTATCAAACTCAGGTGGCGTTTACTGTTGAGCGGACGCAAATGAAGCATAAAGTATTGTTTATAGGGGTTTATTGCATAGTGTAGTTCAGGCTGAGCTTTTCGCTAAGCCTTTTCTTTTCATTATCAGTTGCTTAGCGATGATTCTTAATGCCTGCCTGCCAGTTGGTGGGATGCTGTTTAACCTCGCTTTAATTGCCGGTACTGTTGCGGTGAAACACCGATTATTTTTTTAAATAAGCGCGAAAAATAATAGTTGTCCTCATAGCCCAGATCACGACTTATCGCCTTAATACTATGGCCTGAAATATCCAGTAGATAACAGGCATGTTCCATTTTAAGGTGTAAAAAGTGCTGTATCGGCGATTGACCGGTAATGGCTTTGTATTTACTTGAAAAGTGGTATTTCGATAAGTTCACTTTTTCGGCTAATTCTTCTAGCGCTAAGTGACTGTGTAGTTTTTCCTGCATCAGCGCGTGAACGGCGTCGAGGTCAAATTGAATGCCTTCTTTGGTGGTGGTAAGCGGGTGAGTGGCACTGAGGTAACTTAATAATTGCCGTAATAAATTGCTGGCATGAATAAAATTACGCTGGTTATACCCGGTTTGACGAACCTCCAGTAAAGTTTCAAAGTCGCTGACGATTTTGGCATGTGCCCCTGGTGATAGTACCGTCAGTGACTCGTCTTCGTTTAACAGAGGTTCTAGAAAGTTATCGCATAGGCCGCCTGCAAAATGAATCCAATAAATACTCCAGGGCGCATTCGTCGTGGCCTGATAGCGATGCGCAATGCCTTTAGGTAGCACCAGTATATCGCCAGCGTTAATGCCTACCGTAGAACCTTTAGCGGCAACTATACCCTTTCCGTCAGTACAGTAGATCAGCAGGTGGTCCTGATGCTGTTGCCTCTCCATTCGGTGGCCAAATGCATTGGGGTAATAACCCAGCGCGACGGGGTAACAGTCTTTTGTCAGCGGGTGCTGGCTCAGTTGACTTATCATGAATTCGGGTACGACAAACCTTATTCCGTCTGGAGAGAGCGGCCATTGAGAGGTGGTAGTCATATTAACCTGCTGATTTTTAATGATATTTGATATTAATGGCTAAAACTATGGCTTATTAGTCGCAGCAATATAATCCATCATGTTAGCAATTAAATCAATGTTTGCCCTGTCTCAGCTGTGCTACCGTATCGGTCGTAAATAATGACGGTACTATCCGAGGAATCCAGACCATGACCGCTAACCAGGCAAAAACTGAAATCGCAACGTTAATCGAACGTTCACGCGCAGCACAGGCCCAAATTGAGCACTATACCCAAGAGCAAGTTGATGCCTTGATCAAGGCGATGGTTTGGTCGGTAGCGCAACAGGAGGTGTCTGAAAAGATTGCTCAGTTTACTGTGGAAGAAACCCAATTAGGTAATTACGAAGGGAAATTTCTTAAGATTAATCGTAAAACCCGCGCTACTCTGTATGACATTATTGATGACAAGTCCGTGGGCGTTATTGAAGAAGATAAAGAGCGCAACATTATTAAAATAGCGAAACCAATCGGTGTGATTGGTGCGTTAGCGCCATGTACCAACCCTGAAGCAACGCCAGTGATTAAGGCTATCTCAGCAGTGAAAGGACGCAATTCCATAATTATTGCTCCACACCCACGTTCAAAATTAACCAATAAAATGATTTGCGATTATATGCGGGCGGCGTTGAAAAAAATGGGTGCCCCTGAAGACTTGGTCATAGCGATTGAAACGCCTGCCTTGGAAACCACAGAACAATTAATGCAGCAATGCGATCGCGTTTTGGCTACTGGCGGCGCACCGATGGTGAAAGCGGCCTATTCCAGTGGTACTCCGGCGCTGGGTGTCGGTGCGGGTAATGCTTGCATCACGGTTGATGAAAGTGCCAACCTTGATGAGGCTGCCGAAAAAATCCGTATTTCGAAAACCCTGGATTTGGCGGCTTCCTGTTCTTCTGATAACTCGGTGATTGTGCTTGAAGCCGTTTATGACGAATTTGTTGAAAAGCTGCAGGCTGAAGGTGGCCAAGTTATCAACATGGAGCAAAAGCAAAAACTTCAAAATATCATTTGGGAAGATGGCCATATCTCGGCAAAAATTGTTGCGCAACCTGCGTCAACGTTAGCCAGTATGTCGGGTTTTGACTTGGATGAAGGCAAGACCTTTATCATTGTTCCGGAAACAGGTGCGGGCCCTGACTATCCTTTCTCGGGCGAAAAAATGTCGGTTACTATGGCCTTTTATAAGGTTAAAGATATTGATGAGGCGATAGAGCTAACCAATGCCATTCAGGCCTATCAGGGTCAGGGTCATTCCTGTGGTATCTATTCTTATAATGATGCCAATATTTTAAAGTTTGCGGAAAATACTAAAACCTCAAGAGTGATGGTCAACCAGCCGCAAGCAGCGTCAAACAGCGGTAATTTATGGAATGGTATGCGTCAAACCTTTTCACTGGGCTGTGGTTCCTGGGGTAATAACAGCACTAATAACAATATCACTTGGCAGGACTTGGTTAACATCACCTGGATTTCCAAGCCGCTTGCCACTGCAAAAGTACTGCCCAGTGATGAAGAGTTATTCGGTGCTGTGATTGAGAAACTAAAATAACAGTTGGGGCAGCTCGATGGATTTTAATTTAAGCGAAGATCAACTCGCCTTTCAGGATGCGGCCCGTGCGTTTGCAGATGGGGTGTTTGCACCGAATGCAGCGCAGTGGGATGCAGAGCAGATATTCCCGAAAGAGGCCTTAAAGCAGGCCGGCGAACTCGGCTTTATGGGGATTTATACCCCGGAAGATGCTGGCGGATTAGGCTTGGGCCGTTTGGATACCAGCGTGATTGTGGAAGAATTGGCGCGGGGTTGTACCTCCACAACGGCGTTCTTAACTATTCACAATATGGCGACGAATATGATTGCCCGTTATGGTCAGCCCGCCTTGGTCGAGCAGTGGTGCCCACACTTGGTACCGGGTGAAAAACTGGCGTCATATTGTTTGACTGAACCCGGAGCCGGTTCTGATGCCGCCTCCTTGCGCAGTACGGCAAAACGGGATGGCGATGACTATGTGGTCAATGGCAGTAAAATGTTTATCTCTGGTGCTGGCGAAACCGATATGTTGGTGGTGATGCTGCGTACCGGTGAAAAGGGTGCAAAAGGTATTTCTGCTTTTGCCATTCCCGCGGACTTGGACGGTATTGAGTACGGTAAAAAAGAAGAGAAAATGGGTTGGAACTCGCAACCCACTCGCGCGATTAATTTTGATAATGTTCGTGTGCCGGCTGCTAATATTTTAGGTGTAGAAGGGCAGGGTTTTAAAATCGCTATGGAAGGTTTGGATGGCGGTCGAATTAATATTGCCACTTGTTCAATCGGCACCGCACAAGCGGCGTTGGAGTCAGCAATTGCTTACACCAAAGAGCGTAAACAGTTTGGCAAATCAATTGCCGATTTTCAGTCGACGCAATTTAAATTAGCTGATATGGCCACAGACTTAGTGGCTGCACGGCAAATTGTTCGGCTGGCGGCCTTCAAGCTCGATAATAATGCGGCTGATGCCACCACTTATTGTGCCATGGCCAAACGTTTTGCTACCGATGTTTGTTTCACTATTTGTAACGATGCCCTGCAACTGCATGGTGGTTACGGTTATATCAAAGAGTTTCCTCTGGAGCGTTATGTGCGCGATAACCGCGTGCATCAGATTTTAGAGGGAACCAATGAAATTATGCGGGTAATTATTTCACGCCGCTTATTAATTGAAGGCGCACTTGACGTTATTCGATAGGAGATAGTTTGATGAGTGATGCATTAATCTTAGAAAAAAAAGGCCACATTGCGTTATTAACGTTAAACAATCCGCCAGCACATACCTGGACGCCGGAAAGTTTGCTTGAATTAATTGATATTGTCGAAGACTTAAACGCCGATAAAGAAAATTATGGTTTGGTGATCACCGGTAGTGGAGAAAAGTTTTTCTCGGCTGGTGCGGATCTCAATCGTTTTAATCACGATGATAAGGCCAAGTCTTTTGATTTTTCTAATGCCTTTGGAAAGTCCTTCGAAGTGTTGACCAATTACAGCGGTGTTTCTATTGCTGCCATTAATGGT
>DRHD01000202.1 GCA_011049795.1 Porticoccus sp. | reverse complement strand
GCCTCGTACGACATCTGGGATAAAAAATACCGCCTTAAGGATAAAGAGGGTAATCCTGTCGATGAAACAATTGACGCAGTCGACCGTCTTCACGTTTGGCTCGGATAAAATCAACCACATCTGGATGACTGATATCAAAGGTGGCCATCTGGGCTCCACGGCGACCACCGGCGGAAGACACGGTGAAACACATCTTGTCGAAGATATCCATAAAGGACAGGGGGCCCGAAGTGTAAGCACCAGCACCAGAAACATAAGCACCCTTGGGACGCAATGTTGAAAATTCGTAACCGATACCACAACCCGCTTTCAGTGTCAGGCCAGCCTCAAGATTTTTCTCAAGGATATCCAACATAGAATCTTCAACAATACCGGACACGGTACAGTTAATGGTTGAGGTGGATGGCTTGTGCTCTAGAGCACCTGCATTGGAAATAATTCGACCCGCGGGAATAGCACCATTGCGCAATGCCCATAGAAATCGCTCATGCCACAGTTCCCGCTTTCCTTCTTCTTCAACATCAGCGAGCGCCCGAGCAACACGACGGTAGGTTGCATCAATTGTTTCATCGACAGGATTACCCTCTTTATCCTTAAGGCGGTATTTTTTATCCCAGATGTCGTACGAGGCGGACTGTAGTTTGATTTCGATGGCACCTGGCTCATCCGTGGTTTTCAATGCTTCAATCGACATAATGGTTCTGCTTCCCCTATTACATAAGTGATTGGGGCACCGCTGTATGGCCTTATTTTGGGGGCTTTGAGACTAATCCCACCCTATTTTTTGCAGCTTTATTATAGTGAATTATGGCTGCTTTCTGGCTATCAACGATTACCGTAAAACGAGGCTTAGTATACAAGATATTGTGTCTCTTGCCAGATAAAGCACTACAGGTAGTAGTGCCAGTAAAAATAGCCCCTAAAGAGGCTTGCCCGATAGCGACCACTTTGCCGCAATCCCATAGCGTATAAAGGGTGTCCAAGCAGATTCAGTTTTGACCGGTGGAGACGACCACCAAAGAGAAGGAACACTACATGACCAGAAGATGCCAAAGCGGTCAGAAAAAAGCTTTTTTTGGTCACCCTCTTCCTTTCTTCCCCTTTTCTTGGCAAAAGAAACTGCATCAGGGATAATGCTGCCCCGCCCCCTATTGATACCGACCTAAAGGATCCCCAATGATCATTTCTGAAAATGCTGTGGTGCTTTTTCACTACACACTCACCGATGAGCGAGGCACAGAGCTGGACTCTTCCACGGGTAAAGATCCACTGGCCTATATACATGGCCACAAAAATATTATCCCTGGCCTCGAAAAGGAATTGGATGGAAAAACTGCTGGCGATGTCATGATCGTGACTATCAAAGCCGCAGAAGCCTATGGCGAACGCCAGGAGAAAATGGTTCAGGAAGTCCCACGGGCGTCCTTCCAAGTTGAGGAGATGACAGTGGGTATGCGCTTTGAAGCAAAAACACCTAATGGTCCAGTATCAGTTATCGTCGCTGATGTGACTGATGACATGGTTACTGTCGACGGTAATCACCCGCTGGCTGGCAAAGATTTAACCTTCGATGTCAAAGTTGACACTGTTCGTGAAGCCTCTGAGGAAGAGCTCGAGCATGGCCATGTACATGGGCCTGGTGGTCACCAGCACTAATTGCCGACGAACTGATGAGGACAACTAACGGTTTAACTCGCTAGTCCGTTAAATATAGTTAGTCCGTTAAACAAAAAAGGGCCGCCTTCTCGGGCAGCCCTTTTTTATACCTATTACTTTATGCCATCAAGTCGATAGTCATTCTGGTTTATAGACCAGCCGCCCCCAAAGATCATATTCGTCGGAATGATCAATGGCCACTTGCACCCTATCCCCAGGCTGAAGACCAAGCGCCTCGATTGCCTCAATATCATTGATGTAGACATTGCCATCAATCTCCGGGGCATCCGCAGCCGAGCGACCAATAGCCCCCTCCTCATCCACCTCATCAATCAACACATCCAGCGTCTGCCCCACCTTGCGCTGTAAGCGCTTGGTACTAATGGCTTGCTGGGTTTCCATAAACCGTTCCCAGCGTTGTTGCTGAATGTCTTCAGGCACATGGTCGGGTAACTCATTGGCGGTGGCTCCCTCAACGGGGGAATATTTAAAACAACCCACGCGATCCAGTTCCGCTTCTTCCAGCCAATCCAGTAGCATTTGGAAATCTTCTTCAGTTTCACCGGGGAAGCCAACAATAAAGGTGCTGCGAATGGTGAGATCGGGACAAATGGCTCGCCAGGCTTTAATTCTTTCCAGAACTTTTTCCTGATTGCCAGGGCGCTTCATCAATTTAAGAATTTTTGGACTGGCATGCTGGAAGGGAATATCCAGATAAGGGAGAATTTTCCCCTCAGCCATTAAGGGAATCACTTTATCCACATGGGGGTAAGGATACACATAGTGCAGTCGCACCCAAACATCCATCTCACCCAAAGCAACCGCCAGATCCTGCATCCGTGTTTCCCGCGCTTGGCCATCCACAAAGTCCAGCTTGTATTTCACATCGACACCATAAGCACTGGTGTCCTGAGAAATAACCAACAGTTCACGCACACCGGATTCAACTAGCTTCTTGGCTTCTTCAACGACCTCAGAGATGGGACGGCTGACTAAATCACCCCGCATATTGGGGATAATGCAAAACGTACAGCGATGGTTGCAGCCTTCAGAAATTTTTAAATAGGCATAATGCGGCGGTGTCAGTTTGACCCCCTGGGGCGGCACCAAGTCAACATAGGGGTTGTGCTCACTATCTGTAGCGCTGCCCTTATCACTGTCTTTTTTGTTGTCACCTGCTTGCGGTGGCACATACTCATGTACAGCACCTATCACACTGTCGTAATCCGCCGGCCCGCTCACACTCAGCACGCCTGGGTTGGCTATCTTGATTGCGTCCGCGTCGGTGCCTTTGCCCATACAACCGGTAACGATGACCTTACCGTTCTCTTTCATCGCTTCATTGATGGCATCCATGGATTCCTGCTTGGCTGAATCGATAAAGCCACAGGTATTAACAACGACGACATCGGCACCTTCATAATCAGGACTAATGTCGTAACCATCTAGCTTCAACTGGGTCAGGATTCGCTCAGAATCTACCAGTGCTTTCGGGCACCCAAGGCTCACAAAACCAACCCGTCTATTTTCGCTGGTGGGGCTACTTTCAGCTTCAACACCTTGTTTTGTCTCTAAATCTGTCATTTATCTCTATATATCAAATAAGTAAGTGCGCGGATTCTACGCTAGTGCAGGCGTATAGCCGAGCAAATACGCCTCAGCAATACACGGGGGTGGCTTTCCTAAATCACCCCAAAACTAACCCATCCCATTACTTCATAGGATTACCAAAACATTCTTATATGCCATGTACTGACTTAAGCGCGGTTAAAAACCTTGGTGGAAAGAACGCTGGGGCTAAACTATCGTTACATACGCGCTCTATATTGATGCCTGTAACCATACATTGAAGGGAGATTAGGGTTATGCCAAAAATCATACTGGCAATTATTGTTTCAACCATTCTTTTTGGTTGTAGTAAGTCGGAGGTTGATAAGGCTTCGTCTGTTGTTGAATCCAAACCATCAGCTTCTGTTGAACCCCAACCATCAGCTTCATTCTCTACTATCAACGGTGTCAAAACTAAGAACATACCTGGCTTTGAGGGTGTGATTGCTGAGCGTTATGACAAGTCCAAAGAATGGTGGGCCGAAGAACATCGTCCAAAAAAAGATGCACCCAATGTCATTATCTTTCTATTGGATGATGTAGGTTTTGCTCAAGTGGGTAGTTTTGGTGGTCTGATTAAAACACCCAATATTGATAAGCTTGCCGACAATGGCCTGCGATACAATAACTTCCATACGACGGCTCTCTGTTCTCCATCACGAGCATCGTTAATGGCGGGCCGCTATCCACATTCCATAGGTTTGGGTAGTCATGCCCTAACCGCAATGGGCTTTCCGGGTTATAACGCCATCATGCCTGACTCAGCCAAATCAGTGGCTAATTATCTTCAGGAAGAAGGTTACATTAACTACGCGTTGGGTAAGTGGGACCACACGCCACTTTATGAAGTATCCCAGGTAGGACCATTCGATCGCTGGCCCAGTGGCGAAGGTTTTCAGCATGCCTATACCTTTATGGCTGCGGATGTGCATCAATTTGTGCCGGTCATGTGGAATGACCATACGCCAGAGCCCTACCATAAGTCCGAGCACTTGGACAAGGATTTGGCTGACAGAGCTATCGAGTGGATTACCGGACATAAGTCTATCAAGAAAGACCTGCCCTTTATGATGTTGTGGGCTTCAGGCTCGATGCATTCACCACACCACGCTCCTGATAGTTATATTGATAAATACAAAGGTCAGTTTGATATGGGCTGGGATAAGGCCCGCGAAAAAATCTTGCAGCAGCAAATAGAGCGGGGAGTGGTTCCCGCAGGCACAGCATTAACCGAGAGAATTGACCAGATACCCGCCTGGGATTCATTATCGGCCGAAGAGCGGGGTCTTTATGCTCGACAAATGGAAGTGTTTGCTGCGCAAATGGAGTGGGTCGATCATCAAATTGGTCGGGTCGTAAAAGAGCTCGATAGAATCGGCGAACTGGATAACACGCTTATTTTTGTCACGGCTGATAATGGTGCTAGCGGTGAAGGTGGCTTGGCAGGAACCTTTAATGAAACTTATGTACTGAACGGCTTGCAGACTCCTTTGGAGGCAAACCTTAGAGCCCAGGCAGACTGGGGTAGAGAAAACACCTATCCGCATTATCACGCCGGCTGGGCGATGGCGGGTAACACACCGTTCCGTTACTTTAAGCAAAGCGAACATCGCGGCGGTCAACAAGACCACCTAGTGGTTCACTGGCCCAAAGGCATTAAAGCCAAAGGTGAAGTGCGTAGCCAGTATCACCATATTAGTGATATCGCCCCCACAATTATGGAAGCTGCCGGTATTTCAGTTCCCGATGAATATCATGGGGTCGAGCAGCAGCCGATGGATGGCACCTCCTTGATATACTCTTTTGATAAAGCTGATGCACCTAATCAAAAACAACGTCAATACTATGAAATGTTTGGCAACCGCGCTATCTGGGTTGATGGTTGGAAGGCCGTAACTTTACACGCCAATCGCATGCCCTGGGATATCAATGTAGTTAAACCTTTTGATGATGACGAGTGGGAGCTTTATCACGTTGCCGAGGACTTTTCTGAGAGCACCAACCTGGCAGCGAGTCACCCTGAAAAACTTGAAGAACTTATCGCCATTTTTGACGAAGAGGCCTGGAAGTACAATGTCTATCCTCTTTACGACGATATGATCCAGCGCCTTGGTGCGCAGCAAGATCGTCTTTTTGGTGACCAGAAGGAATTTGTCTATTACTGGCCGGGTGCTGTCCGTATTGCCGAGAAGTCATCAGCACCAGTTAAGAACCGGGCTCATACTATTGAGACACAGCTTGAGCTGGTCGGCGATGAAGAAGGTGTTATTGTTGCGGTAGGTGGTATGACGGGGGGTTACACAATGTTTGTTAAGGGTAACCACCTGTATTACGACTACAACTTCCTAGATGGGGTGCATTACATTCTTAAGTCCGGCCCCTTACCGAAGGGTAAAACCGACTTCAAGTTTAATTTCACCAAAACCAAAGCATTCGGTGGTAAAGGCGAGTTGTATGTTAACGGTGACAAGGTTGATGAAATAGAAATGCCGCAAATGCATATTGCTACTTATTCTTTAGCTGAAACCTTTGATATTGGTCGTGATACCGGCACACAGGTTTCCAAGCTGTACACTGATCCCTTTCCGTTTAATAAACCTATTGACCGGGTTATATTCCAGATTTCAGATGAAAATACGGTTCCGACAAGAGGCTTACCAGCAGCGTATTACTAGCCTCCGGTTGCTGAGTGAACCAAGGACGAGTATTCATCAACGCTTAGCCCTGACTTTACATCAAGCACTGAAAGCCCCCGGGGGCTTTCAGTGCCATCGGGCAACCGAGAGAGATAAAGCCACCTTTCCTGGTATATCGATCGACACTGAAACCTAATTTACTGAGCTGTCCAACCACCATCTATTGGCAAGCTCGCGCCAGTAATGGTCGCGGCTCCGTCGGAACAGAGAAACAACGCTAAATCACCCAGAGACGAAGGCGGAGTAGCCTTAGGCATCGGTTGTTTCTCAACAATCACGCTACGTTTACCTTCTTCGAAGCTCACCCCATCTCGATCAGCCCGTGCCTGAAACTGTGCAGCAACTAACTCGGTATCCACCCAACCCGGACAAATAGCATTAACCGTAATGCCCTTCTCTGCGTTCTCCAGAGCAACCACTTTGGTCAACCCTACGATGCCGTGTTTGGCAGCCACGTAAGCTGCTTTGTTTAAAGAAGCCACTAACCCGTGAACGGAGGCGATATTAATAATTCGGCCCCAACCACGCTGCTGCATACCGGGCACTAACAATCTTGTGGTGTGGAAAGCGGAGCTTAAGTTGATACCAATAATGGCATCCCACTTTGCTACCGGAAAATCTTCAACTGGCGCGGTAAATTGGATACCTGCATTGTTAATTAAAATATCTACGCCACCAAATGTTTCCAGAGACGCTGCCACCAGCTTTTCATTACCTTCAGCAGTAGAAATATCAGCACAGCTAAATAGGCACTGGACGTTATATTGCTGCTCAAACTCCTGACGAAGCGACTCACCCTCTGCTGGGTCCATTAAACCGTGCAACACAACATTAGCGCCTGCTTCAGCTAATTTTGATGCCATGGCATAACCGATACCACTAGTGGACCCGGTGACTAATGCTGTTTTACCTGCCAACATATTGTTTCCTCTAAGACTGAACGCTACAAAAATAAATAAACGCTGCTAGTTACTAACCACAAGCTACAGATCAAAATTAGAAAATACGACCTAAGATGATAAAAGCTTATTAAAAAAGCTTTGGATAAAAAAAGGCCCCCTGATTAGGGAGCCTTTATTTCATGCCAGTCAGAGCTATTAAAACTCTATCTCGGGCACATGGTCAGGAACAACCAACTCCCCAGCCGTTTTTTCTACAATCTCTTCCACAGACACACCCGGCGCACGTTCAACCAAGTGGAACTTTCCATCCTTAATTTCCATATAAGCCAGGTCAGTAAGAACATGCTTGATGCAACCAGCACCGGTCAGTGGCAGAGTACATTCTGCCAACAACTTGGAGTTACCGTATTTATCGGCGTGGGTCATCATCACAACGATATTGTCCGCACCGGCCACCAGATCCATTGCGCCGCCCATACCTTTAATCAGCTTGCCGGGGATCATCCAGGAAGCAATACCACCCTGGGCATCCACCTCAAAAGCACCGAGAACCGTCAAATCCACGTGGCCACCACGAATCATGGCAAAGGATTCTGCTGACGAAAAGATTGATGCACCCGTCGCTGTGGTTACTGTCTGCTTACCTGCATTGATCAGGTCGGCATCAACTTCATCTTCTGTGGGATACGGCCCCATGCCCAGCAGTCCATTCTCAGACTGCAACATAACGTCTATACCCTCAGGTACATGGTTTGCTACCAATGTAGGAATACCAATACCCAAATTAACGTAATAACCATCCTGTAACTCACGGGCAACACGGATAGCCATTTGATCACGAGAAAGTGCCATTATTATCTCTCCTGTTAGCCTTCGCGGACGGTACGTATTTCAATACGTTTTTCAAAAGTACCCTGAATCAGACGGTCAACGTAGATTCCGGGGGTATGTATCTGAGCTGGGTCCAGTTCACCTGGCTCAACAATTTCTTCCACTTCCATCACAGTAATCTTGCCCGCAGTAGCGGCCATGGGATTAAAGTTCTGAGCTGTGTGACGGTAAATAGCATTACCGAAACGGTCTGCCTTCCAAGCCTTCACAATAGCAAAATCACCGGTAATAGATTCTTCAAGAATATATTTTCGGCCATTGAATTCACGCTCATCTTTGCCTTTAGCTATATCGGTACCACAGCCGGTGGCCGTGTAGAACGCAGGGATTCCAGCGCCGCCTGCACGCATCTTTTCAGCCAGGGTACCCTGAGG
>DRHD01000201.1 GCA_011049795.1 Porticoccus sp. | reverse complement strand
GTCGTAGTTGGTGTCCACATAACGACCCAGGGCATCATATTGTGCGGTATCCACATTACAGCGGGTGTTGCTGCTGGCATCGGTGGTCGCCGCCCGTACTTTGTTACCAAAGCTGTCGTAGCTGTGGGTGGTGGTGAGGGCTATGTTGGGTTCAAGGGGGTCAAAGGGTTCAATGGTTTCGGTGGCCAATAGGCCTTTGAGCGTACCACTGGTGTAGTAACTAAATGCCGAGGTCCGGGTACTAGTAAGTTCATAGCCGCCATCACCATTCTCATCACGCTTGCTAACGACAGTGGTTTGGGCCAACCGACCTAACTCTTGACTGTAGGTAGTATCCAGACCGGTCGCCAGATAATTATTGGTGGTGACTTTTTGGAAGTTTTTACCGCCACCATTGGTGGTAACGGTAATATTGGTGGGATTACCGTAGTCATCATAGACGTTGTCGGTGGTGACGGTTTGCAGCAGTGCGCCAGCAAGGGTGCCATTGCTTTCCAGCGCGTAGGATTTTTCCACACTGTTGGCGATATAGGGCTGTAGTGCACCGAGGGCACTGGTGCCACTAGTACTGGCGGTATTAGCCCAGGAGCTGGCATAGCTTTTGAGCTTCCAAGTGTTCTCGGCTTTGCTCAGTAGGTGGCCTTGTGCAGTACGCACTTCGGTTTTAAGCGGGTGACCAATAAAGGGCCAGTCCTGCCGGTAGGTGGTGGTGGTTTCTACACCGGTTTGTTCGTCTTTGGTTTTGATCCGCTCGAAGCCCAAAAAGCCACGGCCTGCCGCTTGCAAGCGGGCTTCGCCATAGTAGTAACTGATGGCACTCATGGCTGAGGTGCTCACCGAATTAGGATTGGTCCCCGCTTTGGGGGCGCTGCTGTCTACGCGGGCCACCACTTGGGTGGGCGCAGAAAATTCCAGTACCGGACTTAAGATACCTAGGGTCTGGCTGCCGCTGGGCAAGGTGGGTTCCCAAGCGTTGTGCAGTGCGGTGTAGAAGGCGCTGGAGCTGGTTTTGTTGTAGACACCAAACAGGCTATCGGTTTGGTTGTAGCCCCAGGTTTGGTAGTGGCTGTCGTCGGCCAGTGAGGTGTAGGTAATCTCCGTCTCGGCACCCAGACCATTGGTGATATTGGTGATCAGGTACGTGACGTCATCTGTGACGTTACCGGGATAGGTGTAGAGTTTATCGTTTTTAAACAGGACATAATCCAGTACCCCATCACCGGTCATATCAAGGAACAGGCGACCATTGCTCACGTTGCCATCGGTGCTACGTAGATTGATGGTGGTGGTGAAGTTATTGGAGGCCACACTCCACAGGCGGGCTTTCATCTGCTGGGCGGTTTTATCGTGCCAGACAAAGTCGGGATGGCCGTCATTATTGACATCCACCAGTTGTACGGAACTGCGGGTGCTGCCGTTGCCGGAGATGCCAGAAACAGACACTTTACTTTCAAAGCTGGTGCCGTTACTAAGGCGGAAATACCAACCGGCATTCTCACCGGGGACTTGGTAATAAGCCACACTATCGGCCAAGCCATCGCCATTGATATCGGCAAATCGAGTCTCATCGATTATCTCGGCCGAATCGGCCGAGTCATACACTGTCGAATACGCATCGAGATGAAAGGTACTGGTTCCCGACCCATTGATCACTAAAGTGCGATACACCAACCTATCTATCATATAAGCAAAAAAGCGAGCCGGTCTATCTTCGCTAAAGAAGTCGGATTGACCATCACCATTAACATCACCGGCTTGAATCAAAGCAGACTCACTTACATTCTCTAAAAAAACAACCGATGTATCATCTGCTGACAAATCATAGGTGCCCACCACACTTGCGCTACCAAATTTATAGGGTTTCGAGGAACCTGCGCCTTGGGTTGTATCGGTGACCATGAGGCGACGGTAGACCTTATATTCATCAAAATTAAAAGAGACTGTATCCCCTGTTGAGCTGCCATTAGTTCGATAGATCGCATCTACCAATCCATCAGAATTTACATCAGTAAATATGGCATTTTCGTTAGTAATGCTGGTATTAATCCTGCTAGCAATACCGGCTAGAGCCCAAGAGCCGTTAGACTGAGGTGTAGATAAGTGTACTCGCCATTCACCTCCATAATAGGTAATAAAATCCATCCGACCATCAACGTTATAATCAATCACTTCCCAGGAGTCAGGTGAGCCCCCGTTGCCGGTATGGGTATAAAACATCGTTCGGCTACCAAAACCCCCTGAACCATTGCCGATCATGTAATACCAGTATTGGTCGTGGATATCTCCATCGCTGTCCCAATCCGGCTCCTGCCAAATCAGGTCCTGAATGCCATCACCATTAATATCGGCGGGTAAATACTTGGTGGTCGCCCGATCACTCTGAGTGCTTAATGTCTGCGTGCTAGCCGCACTAGAAGCGAACCCCGTCTGCGGCATAGACCAGGTAAAGTCAGTCTTAGGCAAACAGCTGGCAGCCACACATTCCTGGATACTATTCAATCGAGACGTCTTATTGTTACTACTGTTCACACTGGTATAGGCCAGGTTGTATTGGCGTACCACGTTAGCGCCATTGTAGGATTTAATGGTTTTTAAGCGCTGGGTGTTTTTAAATTTATAACCGGCCACATAGCCAGAGATATCATCATCTCGTGCTTCATACAGGAACTCTAGATAAGCACCCGCAGAGCCTCCTACGCCATAAGCATATTGAACCTTTGAGATTCGGTGGCCACTAGTGCCGTCGGTATAATCAAAATCAATTATATTGCCGACACTGTCTTCAAAAATATCCAGCGCCCAGGTCAGTGTTTTGGTGGTGACACTGCCATCGGCATTGCGCGCTTCCTGCTCGGCACCAATATTGCCACTACCCCCATAAGTGGACACAGAGCCATCTTTACGCTCGACAGTGAAGTAGTCGGGATGGCCCACGCTGCCGCCCACAGAGATAACTTTGGCAAAACTATCAATCTCCGTTTTATAGGTGGCACCGACGGCACCGTAACTGGCACCGGTTTCTTTTAATAATCGCTGGCCATCGAGACAAAAACGGTCGTTGGCACTCCAAGCAATGGCTTTGGCGGATTGATCCTGAGACAGGGTTTGGCGACAACGCGTGACGGCACTAAGTCCACCAATGGACCAGCCTTTACCTATTAAGCCATTACCGGCCTGGCTGGAATAATTGAGGCTAATTTGTGGCACCACGCCCGCGGTACCTTTGACGGTGGCGATGGGTATGCTGTAGGTCGCCGCCCCGCTTTCGTCCACGCGGAAGGAGCCGCCCACGGAGCCTACCGTGTCCGTGGCATCAATATCGGCCTGGGAAACTAGGCTGGCCAGATTGCTCATGACATCAAAAGGTGTGGGTGCCGCTTGTGGAGGAATAGTAAACGTAATGCTGACAGCTTTAGTCGCTGTATAACTACCGCAGGCAATGGTATTACAGGCTCTGACCCGGTAGTTGTAGGTACCGTAGTTATGATCGGTGAAGGCTTGGGCCAGATCAGTGCCACTGTAGATTTGGCTCCAACTGCCACCACTGGCTTGCTCTTCTAGTTCGTAATGGGTCACGGTACCTGAGGCACTACCCCAGACTAAGGTAAAATCATCCGCCTCCTGAAGATTATCAGGGCCACTGATTGGGCCCGGTTGGCCAATGATATTGACTTCAACAGTTTGTGCCGCGGTGTAGTCAGTACAGCCGCCAAGATTACAGCCACGAACCTTGTAGCTGTAGAGGTTGTTGGTTTTTCCCGAGGCGATATAGCTGGTATCAGCGGTATCCTGAACGGTGGCCCAAGCACCTCCATTCACTTGTTCTTGAAGCGTGTAGGTAGTGGCCGTGCCCACACCCGGCTGCCAAGTAATGGTATAAGCACCATCGGTATCCCCAGTGGGAACTGTGAAGTTGATGGGTGTGGACACCATACTGAGGGTTAATCTGACCGTGGATTGGTAGTCACTGCACACCGTGTAACTACTCTCGGTATTACAGGCTCTAACCCAGTATTGGTAGTGGCCATCCACAAGGTCGTTAAAAGTATTACTGAGACCCGTACCTTCGTATACCCGAATCCAATTCGTGTCATTGATTTTACGGTAGAGCTGGTAGTTATCGACGGTGCCCGTTGACGCCCCCCAGGAAACCTGATGGCTTGTACTGATACTCTGGATGGAAGACGTGCTAGCACTGGAAGGTGTGGTGATCACAAAAGACGCATTGGTGTCGGTTTTATAGGCACTACAACCATCACTGTTACAGGCTCTTACCCGATAGCTGTAGGTACCATCCGCCAAGCCACTGATTGATTGTGATTGACTGGTGCCGCTGTAAATTTGGTTCCAGCTGCCGCTATCCTTTTTTTGCTGTAGTTGGTAGCTGGTGACCGTGCCGGAAGCGGCACCCCAACTGACGGTATAAGCGCCAACATTACCAGAAACAGCGGATGCTGTAATGGAAGATGGAACACCGGGAATGATCGCCACAAAAACGGTTTTGGTATTACTGTAAAGAGGGCTTGTACCGAGGGTAGGTTCAGCAGCAGTACTAGGAACATATTTGACACGGTAAGAATAAGTTGCTGCCACAAGGCCTGAACGAGAAACACTTCTTGATATGACCGTCGTATAATCAGCCTGATCAGTCACATAAGACGCTACATCAGTCCAACTATTACTGTCTTTTTTTTGCTGCAGATAGTGGGTTCCATGGGCTTCTGTTTTAAACGTAACGGTGAAGTTACCTGTACTGCTGGTGGCCGGCGCCGTCAGTGAAGCACTCACATCAGTAAAGGTACCCGCCTGCACCACAACCGATACGAGCAGACCTACCACTATAAACAAGGTGCGAACAAAAACAGATTGTGAAGGCAAACGAGACATGGGCATTCCTTCCTTAGAAGTTTCTTCCATAGGCTTCTGCTTTATGGGCAAACGGAACAATGGGCAACGTTGGATTAACCGATTCAGTAAATAAGTCATGGCCAGCCCCCTATAGTTCGGTGATTGTTGTCGAGATAGGAACACCCGGCTTATTCGCAACAATCGAGCTATTACCCGCTGTTTTATAACCACTGCAGCCCGCGCTGTTACAGGCCTTAACCCGGTATTTATAGGTGCCATCGGCTAGGCCGCTGACGGCTTTTGACCTGATGGTGCCGCTGTAAATTTGGCTCCAACTACCACTGCCTATTTTCTGTTGTAGTTTGTAGCTAGTGATGGTGCCAGAGCCCGCCCCCCAACTGATGGTAAAGGCACCATTGTTATCGGTCGATGGGGCACTAATAGACGCAGGGACACCCGGAGTGATTGCCACAAAGACGGTTTTGGTATTGCTGTACAAAGTACCTAAAGTTGATCCTTCTCCAGCCACAAACTTCACACGATAGGTGTAGGTAGCGGAAGTTCTACCTGTTAAAGAAACACTCCGAGTGGTAACGGTTTGATAATTTTCCGCAGTAGTTGCATGAGAATAGACATTAACCCAACTGCCACTGTTCTTTTTTTCCTGTAAGTAGTAGGTACCGAAGGCGCCCGTTTTAAAGGTCACAGTATGGCTACCCGTACTGGTCGCTGGCGCCGTCAGAGCAGTGCTAACATCAGTAAATGTACCGGCCTGCGTGGTGATCGACACCAACAGCACAACAGCGGCAAACAAAACACGGGTATAAACAGCACGATCAAAAGCAGAGAGTGGCAACAAACGGGACATGGGAAATCCTTCCATAGAAAAACGGAATTACAAACGACGCATCATGAACACATTTAACATGTGTAGCGGTGGTTATACGGGTGGTGTTCGGGGAAACTCTAAAGGCGGTGTTCGGTCAGGTGGTGTATAACCGAGAGAATATAAAGGTTGGTTATTGATATTGAGCACTGTGTCGGCTGTTACACCAAACCAGCCCGCCGACTGAACGGAAGAAATCACTGTTTCCATACTCCCTGATTTTATTTTTATTGAACAAACTAGTTCTATTTGGCCAAAAGACTAATTCAACAAAATAAAAAATACAAGAAATAAGAATTTCGCCTGGATCTCTGATCAGGTTAATTAAGGTTTATCATAAACTCAGGATAAACTTTACCAAGAGCCATAAACCAACCCTGCTATCTACTTTTACTTCTTAGGCCACTTAACTTAAGCTAGCGGCCACCCTAAAAAGGAGTTACGTTTTGACGAGGGCTTGGATAGCAAGGATTACAACATCAGGCTGCCTTTTGATAACAGCAGTTGTGTTGGCCCTTATGGTTAAGGATGACTACAGTCACCTAGTGCCAGCGAAAGCACTTAGCCCAAAAGGTGAAGCCCTGTCAGAAGAACACATTAAATCCAATCAAAGCACTTTGATCACAAATAATGAGATTGGCATGCTCTTTGGTCGCCATATTGTGGAAAAGAGTGCGCCCAAACAAAAAGATATTCCTGAAACCCGGCTGGACTTAGTACTCAAAGGCACCTTCACCCACGCTGAGGATGAAAAAGCCAGTGCATTGATTGCTCCATCAAACAAAAAAACTGATCGCTATTTTATTGGTGATCAAGTGCCCGGTGGGGCAGAATTAGTCGCAGTTCACCGGGGCGAGGTTATTCTTCGTCGCAATGGGCAAGATGAATCACTTAAACTGCCCATGCTAAAAGAAGACGAGAAAACAACAAGAAAGTTAAGCAGGCAGCGGGCAACTCCGGTGGCCCAGGCTTCCTCCACAACCCCAGCTGAAAACTTTAAGGCGACGAATAGCACTCAGCATCAAAAGCTTAAGGAACGCTTGGCCCGGCTGCGAGATAATCGATCAAAAATAACTCATTAGGAAGGATTGGATACAAAGGATGGTTACGAATTATTTACGCCCACTATTATTAGCAATTAGCCTCATTTTTACATCCGTTACATGCTTGGCTGAGCCCAGTGAAGGCATCACTCTATCTCTGGATAATGCCGATGTAGCAGATTTGATCCGTTGGGCTTCTGACGTGACGGACAAAAATATTATTCTTCACCCCAATGTACAGGGACGGGTGACAGTTATTGCTGGGGAACCCATGTCTCGGCGTGAGGCCTATGAGGTTTTTCTCTCTGTATTACAGGTACACGGGCTAACGGTTATCGAAGAGAATGGATCTCTCAAAGTCATACCCGATGCTCAAGCCAAACAGTCTGCTATCCCTCTTGCCTCTGATACCTTGAGAGGTTCTTCTGAAGATGTAGTGGTACAAATTGTTCGGGTAAAAAACATCTCTGCCACAAATGTAATTAACCTGCTTCGCCCCCTCGTTCCCCAAACAGGATATCTGGCAGCCTACCCCCAAACTAATACAATTATTATTGCCGACCGCTCCAGTAATATTCAAAAATTATTAAACATTATTAACCGCATTGACCAAGTGGGCACCATTGATATCGAATTAATTTCCCTTGAATTTGCCGATGCTAAAGAAGTTATTAATGTCCTAAGCAAGCTATTACCCAAACAAACTGGAGGTCAAGATCAGGGGAGCTCCCCTTTCAACCTTGCAGTTGATGAGCGCTCTAACAGCATTCTTATGACCGGTGACCCAGTAACGCGTCAACAAATTCGTTCGCTGATTAAGCGACTTGACCAACCTCTTGAGGGGGATGGGAATACTCAGGTAGTACGTATCCAATATGCAACAGCCGCTGATTTAGTACCCCTGCTGCAAAGTATTAGTGGCAGTGTCCAAAAAGGCGCCAAGGCCCAAGGCATCACCGATGTGGATGTGAGTATTCATGCACATGAACAGCTCAATGCACTCGTTATTACCGCTCCCCCTTCATTATTAACCACCATGAGAGTTGTCATAAAACAGTTGGATGTGCCTCGCGCTCAGGTATTAGTTGAAGCCTTAATTGTGGAAGTAAGCGAGGACCTTGCTCACAAGATAGGTGTTGAATGGCGGACTAATTCTGTCAATGAAGGCACAAATGGTGTGTTGGGTGGATTCAGAAGCTTTCCTGGAGGTCTCTCTCCATTCAGTGTTGGTGTTGATAATCAACTCAACCTTGGCTCAGGACTTTCACTCGGTTATTTTCGGGGCGGTGATCTACGTGCAATCATTAATCTACTTGAGGGTGAGACCAATGCGAATATTCTCTCTACACCGACCATTGTATCGCTGGATAATGAAGAAGCTGAGATTCTAGTAGGCTCTAATGTGCCATTTATTACTGGTTCGCAACAACGGGCCGGTGATATTGATCCCTTTCAGACCATTCAACGTGAAGATATAGGTATCATCCTTAAGATAAAACCACGTATCAACAATAATAATTCGGTCACGCTAGAGATTGAGCAATCTATCGAAAGCATTGTGCCGTCATTAGCAGACACCGCTGATATCGTGACCAATAAACGAGAGATTAAGACCACAGTCTTAATTGGTGACGACGAAATCCTAGTACTTGGAGGATTGATGCGCGATGAAATTACAGACACTGAAAATAAAGTCCCTATCCTCGGTGATATTCCCTTATTGGGACGCTTATTTAAAAGTCAAAGCACAACAGTGACAAAAACCAATCTGATGGTCTTTATTCATCCTCGCATCCTCCACAGCAGTGATAGCCTGAGGCGCATGAGCAAGGATAAATACAATATGATCCGTGATTTTCAGATGGAATTCGATGGCAACATGGATCACTTCTGGTTCCCTGGCAGCGCTCCACTTTTACCTGAATTCCCTGAATCATCTGAACCACCTAAGCCACCTAAACCACCTAAACCACCTAAACCTGTCTCTAGTCTTCACTAAAGACCTGCACCCATGGAAAACCGACTCCCCTACACTTTCGCCAAACGACACCAAGTACTGCTTAGTCGGCTAAGTGGTGTTGAAACCCTGCAATATTCACCAAAAGCCCAGACTCCTGGACTTGTAGAAGCTCAGCGTGTCGTCGACAGCGACGTCCATTTTCAGCCCCTGGATCAAACAGCATTTGATGCAGCGTTGACTCATCTATATCAGAATCAGGCGCACTCTGCAGAAAGCCTGGCGGCTGATATCGGTGATGATATTAATTTGGCTTCACTGGCAGATGCTTTACCCCAAACTGAAGATTTAATGGAACAAGAGGATGAAGCACCGATCATCCGCTTGATCAATGCGATGCTTACGGAAGCGATAAAACAAAATGCATCGGACATCCATATTGAGACCTTTGAAACCCGAATGCTCATTCGCTTCCGAGTGGACGGCGTACTTCGTGAAGTCTTACAGCCCAACCGTGCACTAGCACCGATGTTAATTTCACGTATTAAAGTGATGGCAAAACTCGATATTGCTGAAAAGCGTGTACCTCAGGACGGTCGCATCAGCCTCAGGGTTGCGGGCCATGAAGTCGATGTACGGGTTTCAACCATGCCATCCAATAACAATGAGCGAGTGGTCTTACGGCTGTTAGACAAGCAAGCAGGTCGACTTGATACCGCAGCTTTAGGCATGCGCGATACCGACTCTGATCGGCTCGATAAACTGTTGCATCGCCCTCACGGCATTATTCTGGTCACCGGCCCTACCGGTTCAGGCAAAACCACCACACTGTATGCCGGGTTACAACGTATTCAAACAGGCCATACTAATATCCTGACCATTGAGGATCCGGTGGAATATGACCTAGAAGGCATTGGCCAGACACAGGTCAACCTGAAAGCGGGTATGACCTTTGCGAGAGGCTTGAGGGCTATTCTTAGACAGGATCCGGATGTGGTCATGGTGGGTGAAATTCGTGACCTGGAAACGGCCCAAATTGCGATTCAGGCCAGTTTAACCGGACACCTAGTTCTCTCTACGCTACACACTAATACTGCCATTGGGGCAATTACCCGGTTAGAAGATATGGGTGTTGAACCATTTCTTTTAGCATCCAGTATTGTGGGTGTTTTAGCTCAACGACTCGTCCGGGTACTCTGTGAGGACTGCAGACAACCGCACTCACCCACCGATAAAGAGCGACAGTTATTGGGTTTAGCGGTAGAAGATGACACTGTAATCTATCGCCCCAACGGCTGCGAACGCTGCAACAACCTTGGCTACCGTGGCCGCCGTGGTGTCTATGAACTGGTCACAATAAACGATCACTTACGTGCTCTTATTCACGACAAAGCACCAGAAGCAGCCTTAAATGAAGAGGCTAGAAAACACAGCGGCAGTATTTTCGATGATGGCAAGCAGCAAGTTCTTGATGGAGCAACCAGCCTCGAAGAAATACTACGGGTAACCCAGGAGGCCTAAGTTGCCCGCATTTGATTACATAGCGCTCAATCCCGCAGGCCGTAAAATCCGCGGAGTACTCGAAGCTGATAGCCCGCGTAGTGTGCGCTCTCAACTTAAGGAAAAAGCACTTGTCCCCCTAGAAGTACATGAAGCCAAACAACAAATGGAACAAAAAGGGGTTCTGTTTGCACGAAATCATCTTTCTGGTGCTGATTTGGCATTACTTACCCGTCAGATCGCAACACTGATTCAAGCAGGCCTGCCCCTGGAAACCTGCTTGCAAGCTGTGTCCAAACAATCAGAAAAAAATAGTGTCTCCCGTATTATTCTGGCTGTGCGCGCCAAAGTGAGAGAGGGGCATACTTTTGCCGACAGTCTCCATCAATTTCCCAAAGCTTTTTCGTCACTTTACTGCTCGACGGTTGCGGCGGGTGAACGATCGGGGCATCTTGATATGGTTCTCAATCGCCTGGCCGACTACACCGAATCACAACAACAGTTTCGACAGAAAATTCAGCTGGCGCTCATCTATCCCGTCATTTTATTGGTAATGTCTCTCACCATTGTTACTGGCCTAATGATTTATGTTGTACCCGATATTGTTCAGGTCATTGTCGATGCAGGACAAAAACTTCCCTTACTCACGGAAATTCTAGTGTCTCTCAGCCACTTTCTTGCACAGTGGATCATTTGGCTTCTATTGGGCATTGCACTGGTATTTACTGCGGTAAAAATGCTGCTACGTAAACCTTCGGCTCAGCTCGTTTGGCATAAACAATTGCTGAATACTTGGATTTTGAAAAAATATAGCCGTGGTAGCAACGCGGCACGTTACATCAGTACATTAGCCATTCTGACTCGAAGTGGCATTCCTTTAGCTGAAGCTATGCCTATTGCTACCTCGGTGGCACCTAATTGCTGTTTTAAAGCCGCTACGAACAAAGCTCACGGTAAAGTACAAGAAGGCCTGAGCCTAAATAAGGCACTGGAAGAAAGCGGGTATTTCCCCCCCATGATGTTGCAGCTGATTGCCAGCGGCGAACAAAGCGGGGAGTTGTCAGAGATGCTCCAGCGGGCCGCTGAAAGCCAGGAGAATGACTTACAACAACGTATTGCTATGCTGGTGGGTCTGTTTGAACCCCTGACCCTGCTGGTGATGGGGGGCGTCGTTTTAGTCATTGTTTTAGCCGTACTGCTACCCATTTTAAACCTTAACCAACTGGTGAACTGAACATGAGAAAGGAAGCAGGTTTTACCCTGATAGAAATTATGGTGGTCGTGGTGATTCTCGGTATTCTTGGCGCACTTATCGTACCGAATATTTTAGGCCGAACAGGTGAGGCCCGAGTCACGGCCGCACAAAGTGATATCCGGGGAATCGGCAATGCACTTAACCTCTATCGGTTAGATAATTTTAACTACCCCTCCACAGACCAAGGGCTAGAAGCGTTGGTCTCCCAGCCAGGTGGTGTTCCAGAAGCTAAAAACTGGAATTCAGAGGGATACCTACCAAAACTACCCAAGGATCCATGGGGTAATAACTACCTCTATATTAGCCCCGGCACACATGGCCCCTACGACCTCTATTCGCAGGCTGCCGATGGCAAAGATGGTGGCGAAGACAATGCCAAGGATATCCTGAGCTGGGAACTGTGACGCGAAACAGCATAGCTTTACGGTGCGTCCAACCAGGCACTAGCCAACGAGGCTTTACCTTATTGGAAGTATTAATTGTCATTACCATTGTAGGCATTATTGTCGGTGTGACGACCCTGTCTTTTGGTGCCCTTGATCAACGACGTCTGGCATCGGAAGCGAGTCGCCTACACCTAGCCTTCAATCAGGCTGCCGATACTGCACTAATGAAACAACAGACTCTGGGTTGGTTTTATCGGGAAGAAGAAAACGACTACTGGTTTAACCTGCTCAACGAAAAGGGTGAATGGACGCCATCCAACGAACCCTTATTTTCTCCTTACCGGATTAACACCCCCACTACGCTCTCTGTTGAACCCACTGACCAGCAAGCTGAAACCAACGCTCATAAGGGTGGACCCTCCCTGCTATTTCTTGCCAGTGGTGAATACACGCCTTTCGAAATCAAGGTATTGGATAGCAAACATTCGCCTATCAAACTGAAAGGCGATGGTTTTGGTGAGATAACTACCTTGTTGGATACGCCATGAAGGGGCGACAAGGGGGTTTTACCTTGCTCGAAGTACTGGTAGCACTGGCCATTTTTGCGGTTAGTGCACTGGTTATCATGGAGCAGACCACCCGCAGTGTTCATCAACAAACCCGACTGGAAGAAAAAACCATCGCCCTGTGGATTGCTGAAAACAATCTTGCCCAATTACGGCTTGATAACCATTGGCCCAATACCGGAAACACTGAGAATATTGTCAATACCAGCGAGAGAAACTGGCGGGTACAACAACAGATTGAAAATACAGCTAATGAGTCATTACGAAAAGTCACCATCATCGTATCTCGTGAGGCCTCTGATGTATCATTGGCCTCACTCATAGGCTATGTGGGGGAACACTGATGACCCTCAGGCAACCAGAGTTCAGACAACAACGTTTTAGGCCACGATGCATTAACCAAAAAGGCTTCACCCTGCTAGAAGTGATGGTGGCGATCGCTATTTTTGCGGTCATTGGTCTCGGTTGCTCACAGGTTCTTGGCCGGGTGATCACAACAAAAACACAGATTGAAGAACGATCAGCACAACTGCGTCAACTACAACGAGGTGTCTGGCTATTGGCCAGAGATATTCGCAGCATCGTTGATCGCCCTGTACGCAATACTATTGGTGAACAGGAACACGCGGTGACATCACTCGTCGCCGGCTACCCTCTTCTACTGACCAGAAATGGCTGGGCTAACCCCTTAGGTGAAAAACGTAGCACTCAACAACGAGTAGGCTATGTGGTCGAACCCACTGAGGAGGGCAATAACGCGCTGGTTCGATACTATTGGTCAGTGCTAGATCAAGCACCCAATAGTGAACCTCGCCGCCAGGTGCTCCTAGAAAATATTAATTATTTTGAAGTGCAATTTATTGATACTCAGGGCAATCAAGAATTTCACTGGCCCCCTAACACCGACACCACAAATGACACAGATATACAGCCGACAGGAACCATCCCGGCAGGTATTCTTATTAGAATGAATGTTGCCCCTTACGGTGAAATAGAAAGGCTCTTTTCCATCCGTAATATGGATAGAGAGTCATGAAGCACGGCAAAGAAAATGGCGCAGCATTAATCAGTGTGTTGCTGATATTCACCCTTATTACTATTTTGGCCTCACAACTCATTACCCGCTCACAAGCCGATATTGAGCGCACTTATTGGCTGACCACTGAGGCCCAAGCCTACCAGTATGCGCTAGGTGGTGAAATGTTGGCCCGGCAAGTACTTTATAGTAAATATCAGGCATTAAGATCTGAAGGGTTGGCTATATCTCCCGTGCCCGAACTTCTCCCACCCTATCAGCCAGATCACGGTGAAATAGCGGTTGAAATTATTGATCTACAGGGGCTTATCAATCTCAATAATATTAAAGGCAATACCGAGCAGCGAAAGCTATTGATTAACCTATTTCAAAACCTATTACTGAAACCAGAACTACTACCATTATTAGCCGACTGGGTAGATTCTGATAGTACCCCCCAAGCAGGTGGTGGAGAAGATTTCAGCTACCTCTCTTTTGAGCCCGCGCTCCGAACAGCTAACAGACCCATCTCTGACCCATCTGAACTCATGGTATTACCTAACATCGAGCTTGAAGAATATGAGGCAATTTCAGGCTTTCTAAGCGCTCTGAATCAACCCACTGCACTCAATTTAAATACAGCACCTGCTGAGGTTCTATCACTGATAGATACACAATTATCCGGCGAGCAAGTGGCCAATCACCGAGAACTATCACCCAATGGTTTCATTTCGGTAGAGGAATTCCTGTTATCTGATATGGCTGCAGGTCTTAATTTAGCCCCTTCAGCTCTAACCGTGACTTCCGGTTACTACGGTGTCAAAATCAGGGCCAGTATCAATGAGCGTATTGTATGGCTCTATGTCAGGTTAAGCTTTGATAATGAAACGGGCCAGATAACATTAATTGATAGAACGCCAACCCAATCATTAAGCCTTAATACACTTAGCCTCGAAGCAATGGAAACAACGGATTCAGATCAGGATGGCGGATCAATATAACCATGATACTCACACTTTTCTTTGAGCCCTTTAAGGGCCAACAAATTACGTTCCTTTTATCCAAGGAAGGATCAGTAATTCGCCAAGGTTGTTTGCTACTCGAAGAGCTCCCTACGGAGCTCTCTACGGAATTCTCTGCCGAACTCTCAGATATCAGTGCGTGTACGACGACTGTCATCATCCCAGGGGAGCTGGTCACCTCATGGCTGGTTGATATACCCAAGGGCTCTCGTCGTCATTTCCACAAGGCACTGCCCTTCTTACTGGAGGATGAACTGGCGGCACCCGTCGAGTCGCTACACTTCGCCGTCGGTGAAACAAACGCAGATGGTCAGATTCTCTGTGCGGTGATGGATAAACTGCGGTTACAAGGCTATCTCGAACAACTGAAAGAAGTCGGTATTCATCCCACCACGCTGATACCAGATTACTGGACATTACCCCCTGACGTTCTTGAAAAGCGAGTTGGGTCAGCCCAAATTGCTCAATATAAAGACCGTGCTCTGATTCGGTTACCTGATGACACGGGCATGACACTTCCCTTGTCTATGGTGACAAACGTGCTCCCAGAAATGGGAAGCGACAGCAATATCCGTAGCACGGAATCTATTCAGGAGTGGCACCCCGCTCCTGATCATATCTGCCCGTTAAACGTACTTCAGGGCGAGTTTTCACCCGCCTCAGCAACAACATCAAAGGCATGGTTAAAACCACTGGGCATTGCCTGCAGTATTAGCTTGGTACTTATTCTTTCCTATTTCCTGGCTTCTGGGTGGTATTTCAATCAGCAAGCAGAAAAGCTAGCCTCCCAGTCCACCGCGGCCTATAAAGCGTTATTCCCCACTGATACCAGAATCGTCAATATCAGGCATCAAATGGAGGCCCATTTAAATCAGTCGGGCAAGCACCAGAAACAAACCCTATTCTTTGATCTATTGAGTGTACTGTCCACCGCCATTGCGGCGAACACCTCAGAGAAAGTGGTTATCCGGCATATCCGCTTTGAGCACGATGACGCCACCTTACAGTTGGAGATCCAAGCACAGTCCATGGCCTACGCCCACAATTTACAAAATCAGGTAAAAGCTGAAGGAATAAGCATGGAGGTGTTATCCGCTAATAGTAATGATGAAGGGGTGCTAGCCCGATTACGATTAAAATCGGAGGCGCCGTGATGAAAAAAATCATGACGGAGAAAATAAAGCACTATTTTTATAGCTTATCGGAGAAAGATCAGAAAGCACTAAAACTGTTAGCGTTATTTATAGCACCACTGCTGCTGTACTTCCTGATAATAACACCAAGCTTTACGTACTATACGGAAGCAAAAACTGACTACCAAGAGAGCCGTGAATTACTGGCGTGGATAAACAGTAATAAAACAAATATCTCCACGGCCAAATCATCTCCAACAACAGCGCCTAATTTACCGCTGTCACAGTTTGTATCCACTTCTGCCGACAAAAATAAAATCAGTATCTCCAGGCTCCAACCCCAAGGTGAAAACAACGTCAGAATTTGGCTTAGCGAGGCTGAATTTTCAGTCCTTACAAAATGGCTTTTGACGCTGACCAATAAAGGTCTAAAAATTAGCTCTATCACCGTAGATAAAACCCCCATCTCCGGGGTTGTGAATGCTCAGTGTTTGATTACCAACCAATTGTGATTGAAATTCTTACGCACTTAATACAGGTGTAGCGCAGATTGTCGGGGTGTCTTGAAAACTGTAGATTTTGAGTCACGACCGGACGCAAACATTAACTCTTAAGAATGCAGGCAACACGAAAAAACATAAACACCATGTTTTTACGTTTTTTTCGCTGTCTCGGGTATTAGAAATTACAGTTTTCTTAACGCCTTGAGCAGTCCTTCTATGGGTCCAGGCTAGCTAAATTGTATTAGCTCAAATCCGATTTTATATTTTGGACAGCAGATTTCGATACGGCACGACCGACCGCTTTGTGCCAAAATCGGTCATTGAACTTATCAATGTAAATCATGAAACCAAGAGTTGTTACTCTGACCCCAAATATTACACAATGCCCATCTAGGAATTGGCTTTGTTGGTTATGCCGCTAATCAACATTCGCTGTCGTTAGTCTGGTGGCCGTTTGTAATAACGGAACAGAAGGCGGCAATTATGCAAAGAATATTAATAAATCCACTGGCAATGATTACCGTGAAAACACTGGGGCTTTTCCCCGATGTGATTGCAAAACAGCAGGATGCCACTATCTTTGACAGTCGCTATGCCACTGTTCAAAACTAACTTAACACCTTAACCATCTTGCGCACCAATGGCTTCATAAAATAGGAGCTATCCGGCGTGATCTCCACCGGAATGCCGGCCTCAGATAGCGTTTGCTTCATGATGGGGCCAACTGCGGCAATTGTGGTATTGACCAGTGATTGATGCAACGACTCGGCTCTGTCATTGTCTTTTGCAACCGAGACTAAACGCCTGTACTGCGCCTGACTGGTAAAAGCAATCACATCGATCTCGCCGGCCTGTAGCCGATCCATTAGCGACAACACTTCCCTTTCCTCCAATTTCGGCGCATAAATATAAGGCGCGACAGGTGTCACCGTCGCTTCCCGGCTGCGAAGATACGTGATAAGTTTTTTGTTGGGATCAGTACCGTATAGTTGGACGCCTATCCGTCGATTTTTCAGGTCTTCTTTTTCCAAAGTCGCAATAATTCCATCAGTAGTGGGCGCCTCAGCCAGAATATCGGGTTTTAAATCGATTTCCTTCAGGGCTCTGCCAGGCTTAGGTCCCCGGGTGATGGTGCGAACTCTCTTCATCGATTCAATAAAGTCACCCTTCAGACCTGCTCTATCAGCAAAACCGACTAATCTGCGAAGTCCTTCACCGGTTAGCAATATAAGGTCATCGCAGGGCTGTGCAATAAAATCTTTAAGCCACGCCTCAATAGGCTTGGGGTTCGGCGCGTCGAGTATTGCCACCAGGGGACAGCGGATAACTGCTGCGCCTTGCTTCTCCAGCATGTCGGCCAGTAGGTCCAGTTGCCGGGTTTCTGGAATGGCTACAGTTCGGCTGGCGAGTGGGTACTCTGGTTTATTCATGGTAGTTATCTCTTGTGACTATTTAACCCTGTAATTGATGTGCCCCCAATTTAACGGAGAGTTTACCCAGTTAATAAAACAATGAGAAGCAAAGCGCGACAAACAATATTGCCGATGTCACCTGCCAAAAAAGTACCGGGTTTTTATCCATCAAAACCGCGTGATGACTTTTTTTGTATTTCGGATTGGGATTTTGTAGTTCATGCAAAAACTCGGAAACGTCTCCATAACGGCGTTCAGGTTCAAAGCGCAATCCTTTTTTCACTGCGCCATCTATCCAGATAGGTACCAGCGGATTGTGCTCAAAGCAGGGAATGTATTTGGTTTTCAAATACGCTTTAGTCGTTCGACACTCATGGAGTTTTCCACCAAAGGGCTCCTTTCCTGTCAGCATCTCGTAAACGATAACGGCCAGTGAAAACACTTCGGATTGAACGGTACTCTTTGCGGTTAATACAACCTCTGGCGCTGAATAACTGGCTGTGCCTAAAACACCCTCTCGCTCAAAGGGTGTGACGATTTCGGCAAGACCGGTGATATAGCAAGAACCGAAATCAATAATTCTTACTTCGCCGTTGGTGTCGATCATGATATTGCCTGGTTTAATATCCTGATGCAGTGTTTCGCGACGATGCATGGCTCTTAAGCCTTTCACCATCTGTTGAACGAAGTGGATAACGTCCTGCACCGCCGGTTTCGGATTTTCTTTTATCCATTGTTCTAGCGTGACGCCCTCAATATACTCGGTCAGATAGTAAAGACATGATTTTGCTCTGGTTGATTCGACTACCTTTACTACATGAGGGTTGTTGATTCGACTGCCTATCCAGGCTTCCACCACGAAACGTTCTATGTAGGCCAGGTCATCGTCAAAATTAACCGATGGTGTTTTCATGCAATAGCGTTCGCCACTTTCCACATCGCTAACCAGATAAATTTGGCTGCGTTTGCTGGTATGTAATTCTTTTTCAACACGATAACCATCCAATATCATGTCTGGGGCTAAATAGGGTGGGAAGGGCAATTCTGACAGCCTTCTACTGACTTCAACGATGGTTTGTTTGGGCAGGTTATCAACCCGTAAAATCTGACAACTTAAATTATCACCACTATTATTCGCCAACGCCTTTTCAATCAGCATCGCACAACATTCTTCAAAATTTTGCTCAGATTCCTCGTCGGCCAACAGCTTTAGGCTAGCACGTAGATCTGCACTTTTTATAAAGTCATGAATGCCATCGGTACTTAAAAAGAAAAGATCACCCGCTTCTAAATCAAGACTGCGATAGTCCACATCCAGTGATACATCCAAACCCATTGCACGGGATAAATAAGACTGTTTATCACTAATAAAGGTGGTGTGATCGCGGGTTATTTGTTCAAGATCACCATTTCGAAGGCGATAAATACGAGAGTCACCAACATGAAAAATATGCGCCGTTTGTGATTTGAAAATAATCGAGCTAAAGGTGCTGACGTAACCTTTTTGAGCATCCGTAAACTGACGCCCTTGACCAAATAACCAACGATTAAGCGCCGTTAACACTTGCGAGGTGGATTTCTTTACGCCCCAACTATCGGGCGTGGAATAGTAGTCATTCAGGAAATTATTGACGCAGGTTTCGCTGGCTTCCCTGCCCGCTTCTGCCGCACTCACGCCATCGGCAATAACAGCTACAGCACCTTTATTGCTCAGTAAAGACGCCTTGGGAATGCGAATACCGATAGCATCCTCATTATCAGGTTTATTACCTGCCACCGAGCGTTGCGCCACAGTGAAGGTTAATTCTGTTTCCAAGTGCTCTGTCATCCTCGTCCGTTCCAATAAAGCCTATTGCTTACGACATAATAGAGTCTTTCGCAAACGTAGTTGGTTTATCTCAAATTAGTGCACGTCGATTAACTGTACTGTCCCATCTGGCATGATTTCGGCCATCGGGCCTTTCGGTTCATCCAAAAACATCGCACAGAGTGTCGCAAAGGCAATGCCACCGGCAATGGTTAAAAATAATACCGAAGGTGAAACAAAAGAAAATACGGTCAAAAATAATACCGCGCCAATATTACCGTAAGCGCCAACCATGCCTGCAATTTGCCCGGTTAAGCGGCGCTTAATCAAAGGCACAACCGCAAACACACAGCCAGCAGCAGAACCCAGGAAGAATGAACAAGACATCATCGTTGCAACAGCCAGTGAAATCGGCCATTCAGGGGTGATTAACGACATCAAGAAAAAGCCAACCGCAGCGCCACCCAACAAAATAGCTAATGAATTTCTACGACCAAATTTATCGCTGATAAACCCACCGGAAGGACAAGAGATCACATCAGTCACCGCAAAACACGCACCAAAAATCCCTGCTAATGCAACGGGAATAAGAAAAGTATTCTTAAAAAATAACGGTAGCATAGAGACCACCGCCAACTCGGCGCCAAAGGTCACCGCATAGGCAACGCTTAAAATAGCGACCTGTCTAAATTTGTATTGAAGTATTTCATCCATCGGCGGTGTTTGAAGCATTTCCTTATTCACTTTGAATAACTGGCTGGCCTGAAGAAAATAGAAACCAATCAATAGCACGTAAACAATCGTAGCGGCAAGGTCGCTTAATAAGCCCAAGCCGGTCACCTTCCAAGTTAATACCGCCAATGCGCCAAATATGGGAATGTTCATCAATAAACAGAAAAAGAAATCACGTTTACTGGTCAGCTCCAAACCACCGGATTTATTCGGCTTGAAATAAGTAGAACCTGCGGGCGTATCAGTGACCGACATGTAATAAACACCTGCAAACACCAGCGCAATAACACCGGTAACCGCCGTGGCGTAACGCCAGCCATCATCGCCACCAAAAACCAGTGCCAGCGCAGGCAATGTGACAGCTGCTACTGCAGACCCAACATTACCCATGCCTTTGTAGATGCCCTCGGCCAAACCGAGCTGTTTAGCCGGATACCATTCGCTGATTATACGAATACCAATCACAAAACCGGCACCCACAAAGCCCATTAAGAATCGCGTTAAGGCGAGCATTTCGAAGCTGGTTGACGCTGCAAAAAAGAAACACAGCCCCGCCGTTGCCACCAACATAACGGAGTAGGTTGTACGTGGCCCATAAGCATCAACCAACATGCCGGTGACAATGCGAGCGGGAATGGTGAGTGCAACATTGAGAATCAGCAGAGTCTTAATTTGCTGATCGGTTAAGCCCATTGTTTCCTGAATCACCGCCAACAAAGGAGCATGACTAAACCACACAAGGAATGTCACAAAGAAAGCGAACCAAGTCATATGAAGAATTTTGGCTCTACCCGTAAATGAAAGGAAATTACTCCTCATAGTGGTTTGGCTCATTACTGCCACCTCGGCCTTATCTAATGTCTATGGCGTCTTTGCCGCTCAGGTGATGGTGAAGAAATCAACGGTCCTTGTACTGCCATGAGCCTGATTTTTAATCGATAGGCATGGAGTTTTTTTCGTCGAGTAGCTGTTTTAATTCCGGTATACAGGAGCCACACTCGGTGCCCGCTTTTAGGCTATGGCCAATCGCATCCACGCTTTTCAAACCTTTTTCAGTGATGGTTTTGCGCAGGGTATTTTCACCGACGCCATAACATGCACATACCACTTTGCCTGTGTCTTCTTGCCCTATTGGCGGTTTTCCGGTTAATAGACTGGCACGTTCCGCTTCGGATAATTGTTCTTTCAGGAACAAAGTAGTAATCCAGTTATGCTCCGGTAAATCTGTGGAGGGAGAAACAAAAATACAGCTTTCCAAATGGCCGTCCTTTAACCTTGCACCACGGTAGACACCCGCGGCGTTATCGAAATATTCAATCCACTGCGCGCGCGTTGGGTCGCCCTCGCATAATAAATTCCGCGCTTTTTCCGCCCAGACACTGGGCGTATGTTTACCCGCCAGTTCGTAGCAAAAATATTGTTCACCGCGCACTTGGACGAGATATTCTGCTTCGGTAATATCCAAACTACGGCGCGACAAAATATATCCATACCATCCTGCATTGTATACTTCCATAAACACAGGGGTGTGCTTGCTGTCCGGTTGACCGGATATTGGATCAACAATAGGGTTCACTAAAGGGCCAACGCGGCCCCTTGTGGTTAATTGTTCTGTCCAGTGTATAGGTACAAAAATGGAACCTGGATTTTGGCGCTCTGTTACAAAAATGCGTGCCAGCATTTCGCCATGTTGAGATATTATGCGAGCGATTTTTTTGTCCGCAACGCTAAATCTTACGGAATCTTCAGGATGTATTTCCACAAAAGGTTCCGTGAAGTGTTGGCAAAGCTTCGGCGCTAGCCCTGTACGCGTCATGGTGTGCCATTGATCACGGATGCGTCCCGTATTGAGGAGTAATGGATATTTCTCAGTGGGAACATTGCCGGGATCAGGTGACTCGACAGCAACAAAATTCGCTTTTTGACTGGCTGTGAAAAACTTGCCGTCACCAAAAATGCGATCTGTCCCCCGTACAATACCATTTTGTTGCTGTGTCACAGGCCATTGAACCGGTTTGAGATTGTGGTAGGCCTTAATGTCTATATTAGCAAGAGCGGATAAATTGAAAGCTCGCGGTACTTCATTTTCAGAATTTTCAAAAGCTGATAGTGCTGCGTGCTCACGGAAAATATCCGCACTAGAATCATAAGAAAACGCGTCTTTGTATCCCATACGTTGAGCGACCTGGCATAGGATCCACCAGTCGTGTCTGGCCGCTCCGGGTAATGGCAGAATTGCTCGTTGTCTGGAGATACGGCGTTCGGAATTAGTTACTGTGCCATCTTTTTCTGCCCAAGTACTGGTTGGTAGTTTAACGTGTGCGAAAACATTGGTGTCTGTTTCAGCAATACAATCTGACACCACGACCATTTCGCATTTCGCAAGGGCATCTTTTACATGGTTGGCATTAGGCAAACTGACTACGGGGTTGGTGGCCATTATCCAAACGGCTTTAACCTTCCCATCGTAAATTGCATCGAATAGATCCACCGCTTTTAAACCAGCCTTGCGGGCAATCGTCGGAGACTTCCAGAAACGACTAACAAGATCTACATGGTCGGGGTTTTCCAAGTCCATATGGGCCGCAAGCTGATTGGCCAAGCCGCCCACTTCTCGACCTCCCATGGCATTGGGTTGCCCTGTTAGAGAGAAGGGTCCCATGCCTTCCTGTCCAATGCGGCCGGTGGCAAGATGACAGTTGATAATAGCGTTAACTTTATCGGTACCTGATGAGGATTGATTAACTCCCTGCGAAAACAAGGTCACCGTTTTTTTAGTCTCTGCAAACCATTGATAAAAGGTAGCGATCTGATCTGGGTCCACCATACAGAGCCGGGCGACAATGGGAATATCCGGACTGGTTTCACGAGCTTTCTCGATGGCTTCGCCAAACCCCTCGGTATGGTTTTCCAAATAGATTAGATCAAGATCACCGTGATTTGCCATGTAGGCTAACAATCCGTTAAACAGCAACGTGTCTGTGCCCGATTTAAGTGGCAGATGGAGGTCCGCAATGTCGCAGGTCGCTGTGCGACGTGGATCAATCACCACAACCTTTAGCGATGGATTATTTTCCTTGGCTGCGCGAATACGCTGAAAAATAATTGGGTGACACCAGGCCGTGTTGGAGCCAGTAATAACCAGTAAACTGGCTTTTTCAAAGTCTTCATAGCTGCCCGGAACTGTATCGCTACCAAAAGCGCGCTTATGCCCTGCAACTGCCGAGGCCATGCAAAGACGTGAATTGGTATCGATATTCGCACTGCCAATAAAACCCTTCATGAGTTTGTTGGCAACGTAATAGTCTTCTGTCAGTAACTGGCCGGATGCGTAAAAGGCTAATGCGTCAGGGCCGTAGTCGGCAATAATCTGTTTAAACTTATCCGCTACATGATTAAGTGCAGTATCCCAGTCCGTTGGCTGGCCATTAATTTCAGGCTGTAGTAAACGGCCCTCCAAGCCGACAGTTTCAGCCAATGCAGCACCTTTGGAGCAAAGTCGGCCATAATTCGCGGGGTGATGATCATCGCCGCTTACTGCAATGATTCGTTTGTCCACATTTATTGTGGTGACTTCTACACCACAGCCAACCCCACAGTAGGGGCACGTGGTTTTCGTATTCTTTGCTAAAATGCTGGAGGTCATAAAAATGAACCTTTAAACGTGCGCGGCCACAAAGCTCCACGGCGAACCCACAGGCTATCCAGCCATCACACCTCTAGCAGAACAGTCTCGCCGTCCAGTTTGACATTAAATATCCTGGTACAGCCCTTGTCACGACCTTGAGCTTCGCCGTCTTCTAAACTAATAACCCAATTATGTAACGGACAAGTCACGCGATTTCCATGAACGATGCCCTGTGACAAAGCGCCATGTTTGTGTGGGCACTGGTCATGCAAGGCGAAGACATCATCATTCGCCGTACGAAAAACTGCAATTTCGCCGTCTTTGGTGCGTACAACTCGTGAACCCAGACGTGGTATGTCGTTCAGTGCGCCGATTTCAATCCAGTTACTCATACTCTTTTCTCATATCAACGTAAATTTCTTGTGGTTTCATGTCACCTTTAACCTAAACAAAACAGGTTTTAACTAATATCTTTCAATGGAATAAAATCAGTAACATCAACGCCCATGCTGGCGCGTTCTCTCCATGGATCAACCTGTGCATATTTTTGTGATTCAAGGAAGCGTGCGTAGAATTCTTTACGCTGGGTATCGTTTTCTATCAACTCCGCCCTAACATAACTTAACCCCACCCGCTCAATCCAGGGCGCGGTGCGTTCGTTGTGATGGCCCTGCTCGCGGTACATTTGCATAAAGGCACAGGCGTATTCTTTGACTTCATCTTCAGAGGATACCTTGGTCAAGAAGTCAGAAACGCGAACCTTCATGCCACCATTTCCACCGACGTAGAGTTCCCAGCCAGAATCAACTGCAACCACGCCGAAATCTTTGATGGTTGCTTCCGCACAGTTACGAGGGCAACCGGAAACAGCAATCTTAACCTTTGCCGGCGTCCAGGATCCCCACGTCATTTTCTCAATTTCAATGCCCATTCCCATGGCGTCCTGCGTACCAAAACGGCAGTGTTTGGAGCCCACGCATGTTT
>DRHD01000200.1 GCA_011049795.1 Porticoccus sp. | reverse complement strand
CGAACGAAGCGCGGTGGAAAGTGAGATTTCAGCAGTAGAAATAGAGGCTACACCGCTAGATTTAACGCTCCATAGGGTTGAGGATGACTTGCCTGGCCTCCGCCTCCGTCTCTTGTGGCGGGATAATGAGCCAATAATCTTGGCTAACCTCACGCTCACTTTGAAGCAGGCCCGCCTCAAGATTAAGAGGAGCCACTCTGGTTAGTATTTCCACCGCCAATGACTGATCAACAAACGGACCTATCAATGCACAATCTGGTTTTTGTTCTTGAGATATAACGGCTTCTACGAGGGCCGACACAACCGGCTCAGGCTCAGGCAAGTCATCCTCAACCCTATGGAGCGTTAAATCTAGCGGTGTAGCCTCTATTTCTACTGCTGAAATCGCACTTTCCACCGCGCTTCGTTCGCTGAGCAAAATCAATGTATTGGCTGAGCCAGATTTATTTTCAACCAACGCCTGCTGTTTTTCTCGCTGCTCAACCCGATGATTTTCTGCAATACCAAACCAGTATGCCGCGACGACATTAGCCAAAATCAGAACGAAAAAAAACCACCGCATCCACATTCCTTATGCAACCACAACGCCTAGACCATCCATGACCAGCTCCGGCACATGGCTAACCTTGCCACTCAGCACCTTGATCAAACGATCGGCATCACCACCTGTGACCACTATCTGGACTGGCTCACCCATATCGCTCAGATTTTCAGCCGCTTGTTCAACCATCGCCTTAACCATCAATAAACCACCATGGGATACAGCCTCGCCGGTGGATAGTCCCGGGCCAATATCGGTTGAATTGATCTGCACTACTTTCACCTTATCGGTACCCTGAAACAAGGACTGACGCATCATGCTGAACCCAGGAACAATATATCCCCCCAGGTGTTGCCCACTATTATTCACTAGGTCTACCGTCACAGCACTGCCCACATCAACAACCACACAAGCCTGACCAAACTGGCGGTAGGCCGCCACAACTGCCAGCCATCTATCCACGCCCATAGATGAGGGGTCATCGTATCCACAGCGAATACTGGCAACCTCTCTCGTGGTTTGGGCCTCTAGAAGCTCACAGCCCCATTCACTGGCCCGATGGCCCAACTCATCAACCACACTTCTTGCACCAACGCAGGCTATACGGATCATTTCCGGGGGGTATTCCCGCCCGATTGTATTGGCCCACTCACCCAGCTCACTTTGCGACACTACACCCCGAGCCTGAACAACTCCGTCTTGCAAACAACGCCATTTAATCCGTGTATTACCAACATCAACCTCGAGAATCATGTTCTTCCTCTCAGGCTTATTTCTCCGCCACTAAAAACCTGTATTTCTCCATCGACGTCTAATCTCAAAGCACCAGCTTCATTGACGCCTCTAGCAACGCCTTCTTTTGTCTTACTCACCAGCAGCAACCTTACTGGCTCATTAGCATAGGCATCGTGACTCACCCATTCATCCCTATAGGTCGTGAAACCCACCTCATGGTAATTACTGAGCAGCAACAAAATCTCGTCAATCAACGCCCCAGCAAGCTCGTTTCTGCCAACCCTCTTTTCCGAAAGCTGATTGAGATCAGCCCATTTTTGGTCGATGTCGTTTGCATGCTCTTCTGGCATACCTATATTAATACCCACACCGATCACCACCTGACAAAAGCCGGCGGGGTCACCAACAATTTCAAGTAATATCCCGCCAACTTTTTTCTTTTCCCAGAGAAGATCATTGGGCCATTTGAGTTTTATTTCTTCTATTCCACAGCGAACGGCTGCACGCCTGGCGGCAACGCCCACAGCCAGACTCAAACCCTCTACAGCCTGAACACCACCATCAAACCCCCACACTAAAGAGGCATAAAGATTACACCCATAGGGGCTCACCCATTGTCTACCACGACGACCTCTACCCTGAGTTTGTTGTTCTGCAAGAATAACCAGCCCGGAAGCATTACCAGCTTCAGCCTGCTGCCTTGCAAGCTCATTGGTTGATGTCACCGTAGACTCAAGCTGGAATTTTTGTATTAACGCCTTGGACTTAACGGACAGATGGTTGAAAAATATTGCTTCGGACAAGAGGTCAAGCCCGCCCACAATGCGATAGCCGCAACCTTTTTGAGATTCGACAGCTAAACCCAGCGCCTCAACTTTTTGCATTTGCTTCCAAATGGCAGTGCGTGAGATACCAAGCAGTTTTCCAAGCTCTTCACCAGAGTGGTATTCGCCATCACTCAATATGTCTAATAACTTCTCCATATCAGCTCACTAATATTGACCCGGCATTACGCCATATAAAGCGAACCCCTACGACTAACAACAAAACGGCGAAACCCATACGTAAAATATCTGCTGGTAGTTGATGTGCAAGCTTGGCGCCCCACTTGGCAGAAAACGCACTGGCACACACAATACCTATAAAGGCTGGCAAGTACACAAACCCCCAGGCACCTGTAGGCAAATCCACTTCTCCCCAACCTTGAATCAAGTATACAAATACGCCACTTACCGCTATGGGCAAACCACAGGCCGCCGAAGTAGCCACTGCATTTTTCATTGGCACTTTAAACCAGGATAGGCCCGGTACAGATAGTGAGCCCCCGCCAATCCCAAAAATACTGGATACAAACCCAATCACTGCCCCCATTATGCTCTTACCAACAACCCCCGGCAGGGAGCGAACACCATCCGGCTGCAACGAAAATGTCATCGTCATTGCAACCAGACATAGAAAGACACCAAAACTTAACTGCAAGACCGGGCCACCAATACTAACGGCAAAGGTAGCGCCAAAAGCGGCTCCGACAATGATTCCCGGCGTCAGCCAAATAACCACCGGCCACAAAACAGCACCACGCTTATGATGGGCAAAAATGGAGCTAATAGATGTAATCACGATGGTGGCTAGAGATGTACCTATCGCCAAATGAGTGAGTACATCCTGAGAAAAGCCCTGCGCTGCAAAGGTAAAAATCAGAATGGGAACAATAACGACGCCACCGCTCAACCCAAACAGGCCACTGATTAATCCGGCGACGATACCCAAGCATAGATAGACCGCATAGATTTCCATTTAAAACCAACAATAATTCAAATGAGTAGCCAAGTATTATGCCTGATATGGAATGGTTGTGAGCAACGGCGTGTGTTTTGCTAAAAATGAAATGGATCAATGTTTCTGAACAAAACAGATAAAGTCTGTGGATAAACTTGTGAAATTGCCTATCATCAGCGCCAACGATAACTAAGAATTTCACACAATACCGCTTGGCTTTACTCGTCAATAATTAAGTAGCTTGGGGTGCTGTATTAATCATCAGCTTAAACACCCTACCCAAGTTCTTCCAAGCAGGAGACAGTCCATGAACAACAGCAATATTTATGAGTTATTCCGATCCAGGTTTCCTGCTGATACGGAAGCAGTCTTTCTTGAACATGAGCGGGGAAGTCTACTTTACGGCCAAATTCAAAATGAAACCGGACAGCTAACTGCTCTCCTGAAACAACTCGGTGTAAAAAAAGGAGACCGCATCATTGTCCAGGTGGATAAATCTGCGGAAGCGGTATTACTCTACCTTGCCTGCCTTCGTGCAGGAGCAATTTTTATCCCACTGAACACTGCCTATACCGCTCAAGAAGTAAGATACTTTATGGAGGATGCCAACCCCCATTTGATCGTGTGTCGCCCCCAAGACCTTGAAACAATAACCGATTGCGCCAGAGAGTTGAATGTTCCCCATGTTATGACCCTTGATGATCAAGGCTCAGGCAGTTTGATAGAGGCAAAAAGTAACGCGCCCTGCAGCACCGACATCGAGCACTGCGAAGGTAGTGATACAGCTTGTATCCTCTATACATCAGGCACCACTGGACGCCCCAAAGGCGCAATGCTATCCCACGAAAACCTATCCTCCAACGCTAAGGTTCTTCATAGCTACTGGCACTGGGAAGAAGGTGATGTGCTACTTCATGCGCTCCCCATATTTCACGTCCACGGCCTGTTTGTTGCTTTGCATTGTGCGCTGCTAAATGGCTCCAAAGTTATTTTCTTATCAAAATTTTCATTACCTGCTATCAAAGAAAATCTCCCGCACTCCACCGTCATGATGGGAGCCCCCACTTTTTACGTTCGTCTGCTGGAAGATCCAGAATTTAACAAAGACATGTGTAAGAACATGAGGCTATTTATTGCTGGATCAGCACCACTACTCTCAGAAACTTTTAAGGAATTTGAGGCCGCCAGTGGCCACAAAATACTTGAACGCTATGGCATGACTGAAGCGGGAATGATTACCTCGAACCCCTACGACGGCGACCGTGTTCCCAGCACCGTTGGCTATGCACTTCCTGGTGTATCTTCTCGGGTTGCAGATGATACTGGCAGTGAAGTGCCACGGGGTGAAGTTGGAATACTCGAAATTAAAGGGCCCAATGTATTTCAGGGCTATTGGTGTATGCCCGAGAAAACCGCTGAAGAGTTCCGCAAAGACGGCTTTTTTATCACTGGCGATATGGCGACCATGGATGATGAAGGTCGTATCAGCATCGTTGGCCGCGCAAAAGACCTCGTCATCTCCGGTGGCTTCAACGTATACCCAAAAGAAGTGGAAAACACCATTGATGAGATGGAAGGGGTTAAGGAGTCTGCTGTCATCGGCATTCAACACCCTGATTTCGGCGAAGGTGTCACCGCCGTAATTGTAAAAGAAGTAAAATCAGGCATTACCGAAGAACAAGTAATGGTATTCCTACAAGATAAGATTGCTCGGTTTAAACAACCACAAAAGATTTTCTTTGTGGACGAACTCCCCCGCAACACCATGGGAAAAGTTCAGAAAAAAGCACTGCGGGATACCTATCACAACATCTATTAACAATAGAGCAAGCAATCCTAATAGAAGGGGTCGGTGACATTTAAGATGTGTTATCTTTTCAGCCTGTCACCGACCCCTTTAACTATAATAT
>DRHD01000199.1 GCA_011049795.1 Porticoccus sp. | reverse complement strand
TGTATATTCGATAGGAATTAGTTTAGATATAGCTTTGATAACTGCTGGCGGAAGTTCAGATATATTTTTCTCTCTTTCATCCGATGTTTGGATAGTTCCATTTACGGCGTATACTTCCGTCCATCTTCTGGTAATTGCCCCGGACGAGAGCTGATTATCAGGTAACGGAGCGACAAAAGTACCGTTTGGAGCATTAACATAAACCCCGGAATTTGATAAACGAAGTTCTGACACGCCAGTCTGATTATACAGATATGTTTCAACAGCGTGATTAAGTTTCAAGATTTGTGTTCCCTGAGAACCATATATAATACCCGATGCATATAAGTTACCCCACTTATTTGCACTACTCCCTAAATTAAGTACTGAAGTTGGCAACAAGTGCCCTGCCGCACTGATAAACATTCGCTCAACGTTGCTTGTTTTGAAGCCTAAATTAAACGCATCTGTGTTTCCTAATGTTCTGTTAGCTCCCCCCGCTTCGCCTCCATCAGAAAAATCGCCCCCACCGCTAGGAGTTTCCCATGTTGCTAAACCAGCAGCATCCGAAGTTAGAACTTTATCACTTCCGGGCGCTCCCCCCGTTACCTTTATCTGACCATTTACTTCAACCCTGCTAATACCACCTGACACTCCTTGGATTCTCATGGCTTCAACAAGTGCTGAATCAGAAGCAACTTCAAAAGTCAGTGCTCCTTCCTCACTCGTTGCACTTACATCCGTTAATATGCCATTTATCTGCGCAGTGGTTTCGAGAGTTCCCCCGTCGTCTTGAACTCGAAATGCTATTGACGTTCCGATGCCCGCAACCGCTGTGCCGGATGTTTTTCTATATAATTCAAGGCTTCTTAACGCTGAGTTAGTTGAGGAAGAAGTCCTCTCTGAAATAATGGGCGACGAACCAGAATGAACGACATGAAGTTTTGTTAAAGGCAGTAGTACCCCGATACCAATATCACCGCTAGCGAGTATGGTTATTCTTGTTTGATTATTTGTTGCAAGTGCTAAATCACCATTTTGTCTATTTATAAGTGTTATATTATTATTGCTGCTTGAACTTGAACCGAGATACCAAAGTTGTGTATTGCCGCCTCCGCCAAAAGAATTGTGTCCCGTAATAACTGCGCTAGCATATTCAGTAGCCGTCGGACTTGTTATTTGAAAAACGCCTGCCGGAAATCCGCCCACACTGCCGGGAGTATTACCAGTAACATCTAATGTAGCGTTGGGAGTTACCGTTCCAATTCCCAGACGCTTACTCGTATTATTCCAAAATAGATTCGCATTGTCCTGCGCCAATTTTCCATTGGCATCAACAAAAAGCACCGATCCTTCTGTTAGTCCAACAACTTGTGTAGCAAAATCATAAAACGTAAATCCAGTAGCTGCTCCATTAGCCTGTTCCCATTTACCGTCTACTCCCGCTCGCAGAACAGATACGTTGACTTTTGTGATAACCGCATTGTCAGAAGCATTTGCCACAAATTGATTATCGGTAAAGTCCTCTACTGTTGAGGTAAGACCAACGCCTCGGATTGTGAGCAAATTAGCTGCATGGGATAGTACCTCAAAGATGCCATCATTTTCATTGAGATTAGTTCCAGAAACTTGGACTATGTCACCAACAGCAAAAACGGCGGCACCTACGGTAGCTACGGTCGGATTTGAGGTAGCGTCAACACCGGCTGTAAACGCCCCCGCTGACACGGAATCGTTAGTAGCTGTCGGTAAGTAATTGACTACTAAACCACCCGTTTGTGTGACAACAGTCGTATGTCCGGCATTAAGGTAAAGATGATTGTCGGTGTAATTGACCGTCTCGGAATTATTTATAAACTTCGTTCCGTCAACAGTCAGATTGCCAGTTATATGTGTATCGCCAACCACATGAAGATCACTGTCTGGAGTAGCCGTTCCGAGCCCTAAACGCTTACTTGTATTATCCCAAAAGAAATTTGCGGCATCGGTTTCAACCATGCTCGAAGCTGTTGCAAAAGTAACACCGCCAATAGTTAATGTCGCTACCGGAGTATTGATAAGTTGACGCCAATTCGCGCCCGTATAAAAATTGTACCCGTTCCCTGTTGTATTAAAAACTAATAATCCCGTCGCCGGGCTTACAATGGCGTCTCGCTGTGTGGGTGTCATCCGAGGAGGCAAAAACCCCTTCGTAGTGCTATCCATTTGACAGATTGCCGATGCTCCCGGCGCTCCGCCCAAACCAAGCCCCGAAAATTGCGGCGCTGCCGCTACCTTTACATCTTGATCGATAAAAGTATGGTCACTGCCGTCGCTTCCAAGATGCGTCGTACTAGCTGCAACATCGGTGTGGTTTCCAACTACGGTATCGAAATCGATTATCGTTGCCGCGAGTTGCGTGCTCGTATGCGTAGCCCGGTCGCGAAGTTGTGCGGGTGTAAAACCACCGACGGTAGACGAATCACCGCCGCCGCCGCCAGGAAAACCGAAGGGGAAGTAACCCATAATTAACTCCTAATCCCACGCCATGACGTTCATAGTTATACCGCCTGCATTACCATCGACATAAATACCGTCAAGTTCAATTTCGTTCTGCCCGGCCCGCGTGCCGACATCGTTATCATCAACCGAGTTCGCCACAAGTTTGAAAGAAGTAGCATACACCATGCCTTGCGGGCCGATTGCAACATCGCCCCCGATGGGTTGCAACGTCAGACGTTTGACGTTGGCCGGTATCGCGGACAACAAACTCGCTATCGTTGCCGGAGCCCCGTTCGGGATTGTTATAATTTCGCTTATTACTATTTTCATTTTGACCTCGATTTTGTTGACTAATTATCTATCTGTAGTATTGCAAATGAAAAAGCGGCGACAGTGCTCACTCCCGCAAAATTACTAAACTCAACTTCCCATATATCAGTTGTAAATCCGTCCACATGTGCCAAGTGAACACCTGCGGTTTCTACCCATACATTTAGTATGTATTTATTTAGTAGTTTGCCTGATGGAACTCGTATGTGATAACGACCGGTCGCAGTAAAATTCTTTACATGAAAAAATGCGTCCGGGCCGCCAAGTGTTCCCGTACCATCGTATACGACCGTTGCATCAATTCTTGATATGTCTGATTTTCCACCGGAATAAACGGTCGCATCGGAATCGGCATGACCGCCCGAAGCCCAACGACTGTCTCTTATACACATCT
>DRHD01000198.1 GCA_011049795.1 Porticoccus sp. | reverse complement strand
CAAAACGGCAGTGTTTGGAGCCCACGCATGTTTTGACGGTGCGCAGTGATTTACCGTAGGCATGACCGGAAACCATGCCCGCATCGTTGAGATCTTTCCAGATCTTGGGTAAGTCTTCTTTCTTGACCCCCAGTAAGTCGATGCGTTGACCCCCCGTCACTTTCACGGTCGGCACGTTATATTTTTCAGCGGCATCAGCAATAGCTCGCAACTCCTTCGGTGTCGTTAGGCCACCCCACATACGCGGTACCACGCTGTAGGTGTTATCTTTTTGGATGTTGGCGTGCATGCGTTCGTTGGTGAAACGCGATCTTGAATCGTCTTTATATTCACCTGGCCACTGGGCCAACAAGTAGTAGTTAATCGCTGGACGGCAAACGTGGCAGCCATCTGGATTGGAAAATTTTAGGAATTCGGTTACTGCGTGGATGGTTTTAAGATTTTCCTCGGGAATAACTGCACGGATTTCGTCGTGGCTGTATTCGGTACAGCGACAGATTGATTTACGTTTTTCAGATTCGTTGTAGTCTCCACCCAGAGTTTCTGAAATCAGTTGCTCCACCAGACCGGTACAAGAACCACAGGATGCAGAGGCTTTCGTTGCATCACGCACGTCGTCCAGTGTGAAGAGATTATCTGCGGCGATTGCCTTGACTATGTCTCCTTTATAAACGCCATTACAACCGCAAATCTCTGCATGGTCTGGCAAATTGGCCACCGCACTTGCACCCTCTGTGCCCGAGTTGCCCAAGTGGGCCTGGCCAAACAGTAAGCGGTCACGAATCTCGGAAACATCGGTACCGTCTTTCATCATTTGGAAATACCAGGACCCATCCATGGTATCGCCGTAAAGCACTGCGCCTCTGATTTTGTTGTCTTCGATGACAACCTTCTTGTAAACGCCACTATGGGGATCCTGAAACACAATATCTTCAGAATGTTCGTCACTGATAAAATCACCCGCAGAGAACAAATCGATACCGGTAACTTTTAATTTAGTGGCGGTAGCTGAATTGAAATATTTGGCAATACCAAATTCCGCTAAATGGTTTGCACAGACTTTTGCCTGCTCAAATAATGGGGCGACCAACCCAAAGGTATTGCCTCGGTGTTCAATACATTCGCCGACAGCGTAGATGCAGGGGTCAAAGGTTTGCATGGTGTCATCGACAAGAGCTCCTCTGTTGCACTGTAATCCGGCTTTTTCAGCAAGTGCAATGTTTGGCCGAACCCCCACTGCCATGACCACCAGATCAGCAGGTAGTTTGTCACCGTCTTCAAAAGAGACTGCTACAACATTACCTTTATCATTTCCGTGAATTTCTTTCGTGGCTGCAGCCATTTTAAAGGTCAGGCCGCGCTCCTGTAGTGATGATAAGAGCAATTTTGCAGCGGGTTGGTCCAGTTGCCGATTCATCAACACATCAATATCATGGATGACGACAACGTCCATACCTTGTGCCATCAAGCCATTCGCAGCTTCGAGACCTAACAGCCCCGCGCCGATAATGACGGCATTTTTCTTCTCCTTTGCGGCCGCTAGCATGGTATCCACATCACCGATATCCCGGAATGCAGTGACGCCCTTAAGGTCATGGCCAGGTAGAGGAATAATAAACGGGTTGGAACCGGTAGCCAGTAGTAACCTGTCGTAACTGGCCTCTGTTCCGTCTTTCGTGACCACCTTTTTGTTGCGGCGATCAATTTCTACAACGGTTTTTTCCGCGCCGGCATGAAGTGTAATATCGTTCTCTTCATACCAGTTTATGTCATTGATCATAATTTCTTTAATGGTTTTTTCTCCGGTCAATACCGGAGAAAGCATGATGCGATTGTAGTTGCCGTAAGGCTCCTCACCGAAAACTGTGATGTCGTATTTTTCAGGCGCGATTTTCAGAAGCTCTTCGACGGTCCTCATGCCTGCCATCCCATTACCAATGACGACTAGTTTTCTTTTCATATCTAACCCCGTTTGAAACTGTTATTAGGCTACTTTGACTCAGTGAGTGGTCGCCCGTGATTATTCCTCCTTAATTGGCAAGATACCTGCCATTAAATATATAGTCTTAATACTGCTGTTTTATAAGGATAAATAGACAATTTACAGTGCTATGACTAGTGTTTTCACCTTGTTGGGTCGAATTGTCGCGCATCGAAAAATTTTCAGAGGTGACTCAGGAAGTATAGTCAATAAAAGAAGTCGTCAGAGAGTAACTATGGTGCCTGCTACATCGACAGTTACACTACTGACGCGGGTGAGTGGGAGCACCATCAGCATAGGGTTGGGGCAAGACCAATAGAAGAAGAGTGGGGTCTCAAGCTGAGTGACCAATGAGAGAAGGAAAAAGTTGGTTTTTTCTTCAAACAGTGGGGCGATTGGGGGCAGTGTGAGGCCGCTCTATTGGTCGATTATTCATAACTGCTAAGCATTGCACACCATGGTAGAGAGCATTAGCTGTCCTACACCTGAGAAATAAAGCATTACTAAATCTCGTTGGCAAAGCAGGACTTAAAAAGGGTTTTTGTGAGGGACGAAAAAAAGGTAGTCTATTTTCTGTATCTAGAGTCACGGGGGCTATTCATACCGCCTTTAGTTTCAGCCCCTCCGACATGTCAACAGGTATAGCCATAACAATCAGATAAGCAATCTTTGGGGAGGGGGGGGCAAATTCCATTTATATCACCTGAACCAAGCTCTAGAACACTCTATGCAGCCTTCACAGGCGCCGTTATTGCGAGTGATACCAAAGGTGGTACATTAAGTCGAAATGTGACCATTCTCGCACGCCTGAAAGCTACGTATTACAAGGCATTTAGGCGTGTCAGAGGCTCCCGCTGCCTCCTCCCACTTTCCAAACCCCATGATCTACCAGCTACAATTGGCTGATGGGCTAAAATGGTGCCTTTACAACCCATTAGAATGCCCATTAGTATTACTTTTACTGAAAAAATAAGTCATTGAATCAATAGGTTATATTTAAATAGTGTACAGTCCTCTCTTGGACACCATTTTTAATATTTCCCCTTAAAAATCAATATCTTAAATAAAAAAACTGTCTTTTGATTCAATACCCATTAGTTTGTCCATTAGAAAACACGACTTTTAATACAGGTGTAGGGGAGATTGTCGGGGTGTATTGAATACTGTAGTTTGTATTACAAATAATAGCTTGGTGTAGGAACTACGGTTTGGGCTGTCCCTCGTGACACAAAAAAAGCAAGGGCCAAAAAAACTAATACGGATGATTATCAGTTATCACCGACCCCTTTTTTTGGACCCCTTTTTTTGGGGCCTACGTGTTCTGTCAGTCACGTTTTCGGCTTAATCCATTTCGCCATGGTTGTAAATAATTCAACCCGGGTAAACGGCTTGGCGATATGATCGTTCATCCCTGCATCCAGCACTTTCTTTCGGTCTCCAGCCATTGCATTGGCTGTCATCGCCAATATCGGTAAATCACGATACTTCGCCTGCTTGCGAATTTCCTGCGTGGCAACGTAACCGTCCATGATGGGCATCTGGCAGTCCATAAGTACGCCATCAAAATCCTGAGCCTCAAGCATTTCAAGTGCCTGCTGACCATTTTCAACCAGCGTTGGAACAAGTCCGTTGTTACTGAGCACATGCAAGGCCAACAGCTGATTAGCTTCATTGTCTTCCGCCAACAAAATCCTGGCACCCTGTAATTGCACAATAGCTTGATCAATTCCGTCAGCTTTTCTTTTTTTGTATGGAACCGAGGACGCTATATTTTTCTGAACTCCCAAATTGACCGTAAAGTGAAAAGTGCTGCCTACTCCCACGCTACTCTCTGCCCAGATTTCGCCCCCCATCATCTCGACCAAACACTTGGAGATGGTCAGCCCCAAGCCCGTACCACCATACTTGCGTGTGGTAGAACTATCTGCCTGGCTGAATGCCTGGAATAGTTTACCCTGCTGTTCCTGAGTCATGCCAATACCACCATCCTTAACACTGAAGTGCAGCTTGACTTGGTTTTCCTTCTGCTCGAGCAGCCGCACACTAATGATGATTTCTCCGGCCTCGGTAAACTTAACAGCATTGTTACCCAGGTTAATCAGAATCTGGCCCAGTCGTAGCGGATCACCCGTCAGTGCGGTAGGAAGTTCCCGTGGCCACTTGAAAAATAACTCAACACCCGCCTTTTCAGTTTTCAGTCTCAAAAGGCTATACAGGTCGTCGAATACGTCCTCCAAATGGAAATCAACCGTCTCCATGTCCAGCTGGCGAGCTTCGATCTTGGAAAAGTCGAGAATATCATTAATGATACCCACCAAGGATTCTGCCGAGCGATGCACACTATCAATGTAGCAGCGCTGATTGTCGTTAAGCTTTGTTTGTAGAGCGAGATCAGACATACCCACAATAGCATTCATCGGGGTGCGTATTTCGTGACTCATATTCGCCAGAAACTCGCTTTTTGCACGGTTAGCGGCCTCTGCCGACTCCTTGGCATGAAGTAGTTCACGCTCTACTCGATTATATTTAGTCTGGTCATGGGCCACAGCGACCACCACTTTAGAACCTTCACTATCAATGGTATGCAGCTGAACCTTTACGGGAAAACAAGTCCCATCCTTACGCTGGTGAATCGTTCGGATCTCAGCACCATCCGGGTTAGGCTTCGCCAAAATGTCATAGAATTTTTTCTTCAAGTCATCTTTAGTGTATTCAGGCTTGATGTCATGCGGCCCCAAACTATACAACTCTTCCCGCTCATAGCCCAAGTATTCCCAGCCAGTACGATTGGCATCGATAAATTTCATCCGTTCAAGGTCGATCAAATAGATGCTGTCGGATGAACTGTCCAGAGCGGTGCGGAATCGCACTAACCCCTGTTCCGCTTGATTACGTCTGGTGATGTCGATAAAGGTCATTTGAATGGCTTTTTCACCCTCCCAGTCTATAACGGTAACCTTGCTCTCAACGATGAAGGTACTGCCATCCTTACGCATCCCGCGTGTTTCGTAAACGGAAGGAACATCACTCCCTGCCAATCGACTTTCTTTGTAATTCAGAATTCGTGCTTGCTCTTCCGGCGCCCAAAGTGCCTCTAGTATCGAATCTAGCTCCAGAATTTCTTCAGGGTTTCTATAGCCATATAATTCAGCACATACTCCGTTTAAGAACAGCGGTTTAAAGTCCCTATGGACAAGAATACCTTGCGGAGAATCTTCAATGAGGTGACGGAATTTGGCTTCATTTTCATGACCAAGGTGCTCAGCCTGTTTATGCTGAGGTGCTATAGATTCTTGAAAGCTGTCCTGTGCCATAGAGACTCCTTCTTGATTGCTATGGCGCTACCTTAACTGATTTCAGCCTCTCTTTGACAGAGGTTAAGAATCAAAAGGTTGGGAGGCAGTGAACCCTTATCATCATTTACCACCGGCACATTAATTTCAGCTGTCACACCAACTATGAATAGACGTAGAGATTATTATCTTCAATTTTATGCTTGAGCATGTTGAATGGACGACATCCTCCTTCAGTACTCTCGCCTTTTTCCACCCTCTTTAAAAAATTTAATGCATCACTCATCTTTTTTACTTCCTGCTCTCGAAATATTCTTTATGCCATAGATTATCCAATACGCCATCTCGCTATACCACCGGCTTAAGCACCCACTTTACTCTCTGAATGCATCGACGATTGACCTCTACTTATCGGCTTTCCCATGGACTGACTTTCGTTCAATGAAAGGATCGGTAAAACTTCACGTCGGCTTAAATATAGATGTCTCAATCGGAAAACACTACGTATTTTTAACCCATAATTTAAAATTTTCCGAAAAGGGGATTGCCGATATTTACAAATCTCTCTGGAAAGTTGAGCTATTTTTCAAACGGATCAAGAAAAACCTGAAGATTAAATCATTTGTGGACACCAATAAGAATGCCGCGACGACTCTAATATGGATAGATTTATTCGTTCATCTACTCTTGGTTTCCCTCAGGTTTCAATCAAAGAAAATATTAAGAGATAAAAAATCCGGGCAGGTGCCCGGATTTTTTTCATTCTAAAATCAGAAAAAATGATATTAGAACTTGTAGCCAATACCGATCATATAAACCCAAGGGTCTACATCAACATCGGCTTTGACAACAGATCCACTATCGAATTTAAATTTTGCATCCGTTTGAAGATCAATATACCAAATGGAAGCATTCACCAACCAGTTCTCATTAAGCGCATAATCGAAACCAATCTGTCCAGCCAATCCCCAAGAGTCGTCTAACTCTAAATCGCCTTTACCCAATACAGCTTCCAACTCACTATCCACATCTTCTTCGAAAAAGATGGTGAAGTTAACCCCAACACCCAGGTAAGGCTGGAACTTTGAAGCAGCATCCATAGGGAAGTACTGGAGAGTCACTGTTGGGGGCAGCTGTTTCGCAGATCCGGCATCAACTGTAACAGCGCCTAAATCAGCTTTAAGGTCATGCTCAAAGGGTGTCGATGCCAATAAGCCCACGCCGACATGGTTCGTCAGCATATAGGTGAAGGTTAATCCCAATTGGGTATCATCTTCCACCTCAGCTCCCGACCCAGGCAAAGAGGCACCATCCAATTTTAATGTACTGCTATCATCATTGGGGTCAACCTGTGCAGCACCAGCACGAACAATAAAATCCCCAGCCTCATAAGCCATGGCGGGCATTGCAAACGCGACCGAAATTACCGCGAAGACTCCTAAACGCTTCAAAGTTGTTTTCATGGTACACATGCCTCTTAGGTATGAACAAAAATTATCGATAAATTCGTGTGATACATTGACCAAAGCCAAAGTAGGTTCTTTTAGATTTAATGACATACGTTATATTCTCCCTCATTTGTTTTTTATAAGTTATCCGGCAGCTCCATCTGTGCAGAAAGAAAATAAAACTGTCGGTTTTAGAACACATAGATTCTCCACATTCTTATTCCACCTAAATCGTTGGTGTTGAGTAAGCTCAACATCAACGATCTCGAGAGTCGCCACGCAGCGGAGATACGCAACGACTTCAGTGTCCCTCTTGGAAAATTGCGGGACTCAATGCCCACCCTCCATATAATTCATCAACTTCCTCACTCCGAAAATTACTGCATATGTCCCTTTTGGGCAGACATGTAACTTGACTCGCATTTTGATTTAGTGATCAATGTTAGTCAGGTAACTTCATACTCTTTACCATGTAAACAAACATACAATTACAAAAAACTCTCAATTTTTCCGGCAAGGAAATTGGGTTTAAAGCCAAGCAAAAATTGCTCTTTAATACGACCAGAGGGATCTACCAAAAACACCATATTTGAGTGAACAACATCAATTCCGCCATGATGAGCGTTAGGATCTTTCGTTACCTCATAAAAGGCATTAAAAGCATCAACCGTTAAATCAAGTTGCGCTTCAGTTCCTGTCAAACCGATAAATCGTTTGTCGAATGCGTTTAGATACGTTTCAACTGTTTTTGGTGTATCACGTAAATAATCAACAGAAATAAAGACAGGTACCACTTGATTGCTCAAATGTTTTTCATCAAGTATCCGCATTGTCTGAGTAACCTCTGCGGTTT
>DRHD01000197.1 GCA_011049795.1 Porticoccus sp. | reverse complement strand
GTATTGTGATTAAAGTAGGTATTGTTGGCGGTACAGGGTATACCGGCGTTGAATTGTTGAGATTGTTGGCTACCCACCCGAATATGAAAGTGACGGCGATTACCTCTCGTGGAGAGGCCGGTCGGCCTGTGTCTGATCTATTTCCAAACCTACGGGGCCATTTCGATCTGTCTTTTACTGACCCTGCTGATGGTGGCCTGGACGACTGTGATGTGGTGTTTTTTGCCACCCCTCACGGGGTAGCCCAGAGTACGGTGCCTGAATTACTTGAAAAGGGCATTAAAGTTATCGATCTGTCCGCAGATTTCCGGATACGGGATATTGCTCTCTGGGAAAAGTGGTACAACCAGCCCCATGCCTGCCCTGAATTAGTAGCTGAGGCGGTGTATGGTCTGCCGGAAGTGAACCGGGACAAAATCAAAGAGGCTCGGCTGATCGCCTGCCCGGGTTGTTACCCCACCAGTGTGCAATTAGGGTTTTTACCATTGCTTGAGAAAGGGCTGGTTGATCCCAGCGACCTGATTGCTAATTCGGCATCGGGTGCCACCGGTGCCGGTCGTCAGGCAAGTGTTGATAATTTGTTGGCAGAAACCAGCGATAGTTTTCAAGCCTACGGAGTGCCGGGCCATAGGCATTCACCAGAAATTGAGCAGGGGCTGATGGACATTGCCGGGTCACCGGTGAATCTTACCTTCGTGCCACATCTACTGCCCATTATCCGGGGTATTCATTCGACACTGTATGCGACTCTTAAGCCTGGTGAGGCCAATACCTCTGAAGCGGATTTACAGAAGCTCTACGAAGACCGCTTCAAAGATGAGCCCTTTGTGGATGTGATGCCTGCGGGTAGTCATCCACAAACGCGTTCTGTCAGAGGTTCCAACACCTGCCGGATCAGTGTGTTCCGGCCACAGGGCGGCAATAAAGTTGTTGTGCTTGTGGTTGAGGACAATTTGGTCAAAGGGGCTTCGGGCCAGGCCATACAGAATATGAACATTATGTTTGGTTTGCCAGAAAGTGCTGGGCTAGAAGCTCCCGCACTGTTGCCCTGATGCCAGACCCTAGTCACAAGCTGGTTGTCCGGCCGTACAAACCGGATAACCGCAAGCGTGAAATAGCCCTGTGGTTATTGCTGGCGGGGGCGATTTTCTTTGTGGGGGTTCTGTTGGGCATGCAGTTATTTGATCAGGCCATGGTTGATAAGAGGCAGCAGGCTGACGAACTTGAAGTGCTACAGGTACAGCTTGATGAGGTCAGTCAAAAGCGGGTTAATGCAGAATTGGCTTCTGATGTAGATCGGATCGCCTTGGAGCACGTCCGTCAACTGGTGACATCACTGCAGTCGGAGATGGCCGTTGATGAAGAAGAGCTTGGTCTATATCGCAACTTGCTGCAGGAGGGTGGCTCAGAAAGCGGTTTATTGATCGGTGCGCTAATGTTGAAGCAGCATTCCGAGCAGGACGGCATTACTTACCGCTTGGTTGTTCAGCAAAAAGAGAAGAAGCTGAAACGGATTAAGGTGAGCATTAAGATAGATGTGGTGGGTGTGCAGGATGGGAAGGAGGTCACCATTAGTTTAGAAAACTTTGATGACCAGTTAGAGCAGTCACCGATTACGACAGAGTTTAAGTATTTTCATGTGGTTGAGGGTATTTTAGCGATACCTCTTGGGTTTCAACCACGGGTAATAGCGGTCTCTCTCATGAAGGTTGGTGTCAGTAGTAGCCAGGTGGAGCGACAATTTGATTGGCGAGTGAACGACCTATAGAGAGGTGAAACATGCGTAAGAAAAATAAGTCGGTACCTTTTGCTGCAGGTAATACAACATTGATTGCTGGTGGTACTCATGTGATTGGCGATATTCACTTTTCCGGTAATCTGGAGGTGGAAGGTCAGATAACGGGTAATGTAGTGGCTGAAGATGGCACTGATGCCCGAGTACGTATACTTCCAGATGGTAAGCTGGTTGGTGATGTGCGTGTTCCTGTGGTGGTTATCAATGGACACATTGAAGGCAATATCTTTTCCAGTAATCAAGTCGAACTGGCAGATAAAGCGGTGGTCGAAGGTAATCTACACTATGTATTAATTGAGATAGAGAAGGGTGCTCAAGTAAATGGCAGCTTTGTTCATCAAACCACGGAAGAGCCAAGTAACGTGGTGCCATTAGAAAATACGGCAGACTCTAGTCAGGAGGCACCTGGTTTATGATAGAATACTTGACTGGAATGCTTGGGTATTAACCTTGCCGTGTATTCTTAATAGTTTTTTCAGGAGTGCTCATGTCAGGTATCGAAACATTTACACCCATGCCACTGTATCTTTCAGAAAATGCAGTGGCAAAGGTAAGAAGTCTGGTTGAAGAAGAAGGTAATCCAGATTTAAAACTGCGGGTATTTGTCACCGGTGGTGGTTGTTCAGGTTTTCAGTACGGCTTTAGTTTTGATGAGTTGGTGGCCGAGGATGACACGATTGTTGAGAAAGACGGAGTTTCTGTATTAGCAGACCCACTGAGTTTTCAGTATTTAAATGGATCCACGGTTGACTATGAAGAAGGGCTTCAAGGCTCACGTTTCACCATTACCAACCCCAATGCGACGACTACCTGTGGTTGCGGTTCATCCTTTTCGGTGTGATTTTTGAGTCTTCAGCGGACGTTAAACGTGCTCGTTCTTTTGGCAACCCTGGGTTGGGCCTGCTGGGTCACAGCGGGTGGAGGCCTGCTATCGGGAAACGGTCTAGTTCAGATAGAGGAGCAGCCGTCTGGCTATTTGGGTCGTATTGAATTGAATGATCCCGACGGGGTGGCTGCTGCGCTGCGTAGGGCTGAAAGTTTTTATCACGGCGAGGGAATGCGTGAGGAAGAAATACCACCCTTGGTGTTGGTTATTCATGGTTCAGAAGTGGGTATCTTTTTTAAAGAGAACTATTCGCAATACAAGCCTATTGTTGACTTAGCCGCCAAGCTGACTGCTTTCCAGGTCATCGACATCAGGATCTGCGAGGCCTCAGCTCGAATTATGGGGCTTGATATCAAAACACGATTCCCCTTTGTGGGCACAGTACCTTACGGCCCAGCTGAGATAACCCGGCTGATTGAGGTCGAGAAATACGTTTATTTTTAGAAAATAACGGGCAGAAGAACACTGCCTGTAGTCCACCTTCTTCCTAGTACTTTATTTTCATCACATCAATTGTCGTTGATGCTCGCTAAAAGCCTAAGCAGGATAGATGGCCCCCAATATGGAGGCTTTTGAAGCACCCGTTACCGTCGGAGCATTACCGGGTTTCCCTTCAAGGGTCTGCTTCGCCAGCCAGGCAAAGGCCACAGCTTCGACCCACTCAGGTGCGATGCCCAGCTGTTCAGTACTGGCAATCAGTGTTGGGTGTAGCAAGGTTTCTAGCCGTTGTATAAGAGCCGTGTTGTAGGCGCCGCCGCCACAGAAAAATACTTCCGTTACGAAAGGTGTGTGTGATTTCAGTGCTTCTGAGATAGTGTGGGCCGTAAATTCAAGCAATGTGGCCTGAACATCGACAGCGTTAACTTCCGGTATCTGGTTGAGGTGGGCTATTAACCAAGAGAGATTAAATAGTTCTGGCCCGGTACTCTTGGGCGCAGATTGCGATAGGTAGGGTGTTTCCAACATTTGTTGTAGGAGAGAACCTATCACCTGCCCCTGTGCAGCCCAGTGACCATCCTTATCATAGGGTTGACCAAGGTTTTGATTAATCCAGCTATCCATCAACGCATTGCCGGGACCTGTGTCGTAGCCTAGTAGTGACGAGGGTGAACTGTTGCCGGGAAGTAGGGTGATATTGGCCATGCCCCCTATATTGACGATGGCTCTGGGGCACCCGGGTTTCTCG
>DRHD01000196.1 GCA_011049795.1 Porticoccus sp. | reverse complement strand
CTATTGCAATGATACCCTTTCTGCGCTTTTCAGCCTGCTCGGTGGTGAGTTTATTAATCTCCCCCTGAATCTTTTTCTTCACCACTTCCCCATCAGCCTCCCACTTTTTCAGGTCAGCGCCATGCCGGCTTATTGCCCGAGCTGCTTCCCGAAGTTTGATCATGGCCTCAGTATGAGTCTCTATATATCTGAAACTTTCAAGATAAGTCATCTCTGGGTCAGTTGTTTGCATCGGTAACTCCTTACTTTTCGAATAAACCTTTTGCCGGAGGAAAGTTGGGCCTGACTGTAAAGACCTCAAGAGGCACAGTGCTCAAATCGATGGTACCAAAGGGCACGTCAAACTCGAATACGAGATAATTGATAAAGGTGCTCGGTCGAGGATCTTCCGAATCCATCAGAACAATGTTCATCCGATTCTGTCCGGGGGCCCGCAACATATATACAATGTACGTCTGTCCTGCGACGACGGTCAGCACCGCTTTGGGAATAACCCGATAGGTTTTCCGCTTGCTCACGAAGGAACCGTCCTTATTTATGAGCCATCCCCGGACCCTCTTGCCGTCAGGCAGCATCTCCACCTCACCACGAGCAATCGCTCCGACAAGATCAGGAACCTTCTCCTTGGGCACGATGCGAGCCTGCCCGGTAGTAGTCCAGAAGCAGGGCAGGACCGTCAATTCCATAAAACTGGTCTGGGTTACCTGACAATCGGAAGCGAGAGGAGTATTCCCCGCGTGAATGATTCGTTCGGTGATAGCTGCGGACACCCAATCGGTCCCGCCGGCGAGAAACAAAGAGAACAACAAACTAAAAATTAGTTTTTTCACGATTAAGTTCCCAGGGCTATCCAGTCTAAATCTGTTGGGTTAAAAGAAGAGGCGTTGGTAAATCCTGATATAGAAAACCCGGTCGTGGTAACCGCCTCAGCTCCGGTCGCTAGTTTTGTGACGTCCACTGTCCCACCTGTAACAACCACGGGCGCAGCAGAGAAAGCCGTGCCGAAGGTGACAGCCGTGAGGGTAATAGCATATATTACAGCAGCGCTGGAATCCCCTGCGGCCGGATTAACCGTCCCCCGTTGAACAAACTCAGCGGCTGCATCTAGGTTGCCTAAAACGAACGCCCCGCTATCAAGACCATGAACGTTAGAGGAATCATTACTGGTTGAAGCATGTGGCAACTCACCCGTTACATCTGACGCTAGGTTAACCGGGTGAGTTCCCCCACTGGGAAGATTTACACAATCTGTACAATCAATTGCAGGAGTAGCATCACTTGTCCATGCCCCCCCAGCTACAAACATGACATTGCTATTCGTTTCAGTCAAAGCTGCAATGGTGGTTAATTCAGAATCTAATGGTTGCTTGCCGTCTATTTGCGTCTGAAGGGCTGAGGTAACCCCTTTAACATGAATAAATTCTGCCAAGGATGGATAAGTAGCAACAGCAGCACTGGTAAGGTTTTTTGAAGCATCTGTTATAACTATTTCAGAAGCTGTAAGTGTCGGAATACCAACATTTTGAGAAGTATCAATAGAAATAGCACTAATGTTGTTAGTCTTAATTTCTAAGGGATCATTTGTAATAGTCCCTATAATCCCACCAACAGTAGAAGCGAAAAGAAATGTCTCAACATCATTTGTGCTGTCCCTAACCGATAAATTACTTGGACCAGCTCTTGTTACTAATAAATCAGTTGCTGATATATCAGAGGCATCTGTTCCTGCTCCCACATGCAACGATTCTTGTGGATTACCAGTACCAATGCCGAACTTACCAGTCTCCATTGTTACATCTGTGCCGTCGCTCACGAGTGGAAAGAGGCTGCCAATCGGATAAGGAGTAGCATTAAGCCAACTTCCGATAGCTAAAATGGCAAGACACAGTGATAAAGTATTTAAGAATTTACGCATTAAGACTTCCTCCGGTACAAAACACGAATTTCAACGTCTTCATCATCATAAGTTGTAAGTCCTTCGCTAGCAAAAACTACATGAGTAATTGCTACGTACTGCTCGTCAATAGTTTGACAGTTGATCTTGGTAGTAGCAAAGTTGTCCCTGAAATCACTTCCGCGTAAAGAGATAATATTTGTTATGTTTTGTGACGCAGCCAATGTCAAAGCTGCATCCTCAATGGTAACTGAAGGATCGGCATCAAAGAATATGATTGACATATTTTCAGCAAAAGGGGTGCCCAAAGAAACAATAACACAAATGTTGACTAAACGACCCGTGCCTGGAACACTATAAGCTTTACTCGCTCCTAAGTTTGTGGCGGCTATTTGTGTCTCGCCGGAGCCGTCAAAAAGACTGAACGTGTCGATCAGAGTGACAGGCGAATTGCTATGCAGCAGTCCCGCTGACGATCCACACCCGGCGATGCACTCCGTGAGAACATTGCCCTCCTTGGTCACAGCTACAGGAATGTAGGCCTTGTCGGTGGTGCTGAAGTCTGCCTGGTCTTCGTTCTCCACGCCGAGCATGAGATCGCCGATATCCCCGGTGATGTGGACCGAGCCCTCCTGCTGGTTGGCGGGGCTGCCTGATCTTGTCTGAGCACTAACCCCAGGGAACCCTCCCCCAAGCAGGAGGATGGAACACATGACCGCTATCGTTAAAATCTTTTTCATTTCAGTGGTATCCACTCTCCGAATAGGTATGCGTTGGTTGCTGTGCCGGTGCCGGTCGGCTTATAAACCTTGACCCAGGAGTACATGGCTGCCTTCTGGACCTCCATGTAGTTTGCGGTAATATCAAACCCCAGAGGCTGCCCGTGAGCGCTGTTGGCTGGCTTGGTCAGCTCGTT
>DRHD01000195.1 GCA_011049795.1 Porticoccus sp. | reverse complement strand
GGATAAGTCTGAATGGTTTGATGATCCTAACCTCACCGCCGTTAAGGCCCAGCCTAATTACGGAGAACAGGCGAGTGAATTTAGTTTGTCATTCAATATTAGTACTCCTTCCATTGAAGAGAAGGGGGAGTAAACATGGCCTTTAGTGATGTAATTCAAGAGTTGCAAGAGTTTGATGTCAATGAATTGGATGTTGAAAATATTGGCTCATGGCCTCTGGCTATAAAAATTATTGTTTGGGTCACCGTTTTTTGTGCGGTATTAGCGGGTGGTTACTTTTATGATGTTGCCGAGTTGCAGGAAGATCTAGCCAAAGTTCAGAAGCAAGAAGAAGACTTAAAATCCCAGTTTGAGAGAAAAGCATTTCAAGCGTCTAATTTGAAGGCCTATCGCAAGCAAATGGTGGAGATGGAGGTATCTTTTGGCGCTCTGGTTAGTCAGTTACCCAGTGACACCGAGGTGCCAGGGCTGTTGGAAGACATTACCAATAAGGGGCTGGCAAGTGGTTTGGAAATCACCAGCATCACCTTGGGTGAAGAGCGTCAGGAAGAATTTTATATTGAGTTGCCCATTGAAATTGAAGTGAAGGGCAACTACCACGACTTGGGCACTTTTGTTAGCGGTATCGCGGGCTTACCACGGATTGTTACGTTGCATGATTTTGAAATTTCACAGAGTAGTACATCGGCATTAATCATGAAGATCACGGCAAAGACCTATCGCTATAAAGGCGAGGAGGAAGATGATGCTTAATTTTTTCTCCAGCACGATTTTGCTTGTTGTCGTTCTGTTGCTGACAGCTTGTGGTAGTGACAGCTATCAGGATCTTGATGATTTTATGGCGGATAAAAAATCTCGTCCGGCTGGCATGATAAAACCCATCCCTGTCTTTAAAGCTTATAAGGCATTTAGCTATAGCGCAGCCGGTCTTCGCGGTCCGTTTGAAAAGCCTGTTGAAGTGACTGAAATTACCCGGCTGAGAATGGCCAGTAATGTTAAGCCGGACCCGAATCGCACTAAAGAATATTTAGAGCAGTTTAGTCTGGACACCCTGTCGATGGTTGGTACCTTGCAGCAAGCTGAAACCTTATGGGCGTTGATGCAGGATGAAGATGGTGGTGTTCACCGTATTAAACAGGGCAATTATATGGGGCGTAATCATGGGGAGATAGTTGAGGCCACAGAAACCTATGTTTCAGTGATCGAGATTGTGCCAAATGGCGTCGACGGTTGGGTTGAACGGCCTAGAACAATCAAGTTAAAGACAACAGAAGATTAGTGAGAGTGGAGAGTTCCATGGATATTGCGTGCAGACAATTGAGTTCTTTTAAAGGAGGGCGGTTTTTGAAGTCACTTCATGTATTGAGGACCTTGTCGGTAGTGCTGATTGCATTATACGGAAGTTTGTCATTTGCCTCCGGTGTTAATTTAACCGGTGTTGAGTTTAGTTCGCAGCCGGGCGGTCGTTTTGAAGTTCGGCTGGATTTTGACGGCGTTCCACCTGAGCCAAAAGGTTATAACATTGAAAGGCCGGCACGAATTGCTTTGGATTTAGTGGGGGTTTCCAGTCAGTTGAAACAAAAAAAATTCCCTCTATCTTATGGTAATGCCAGTAGTGCAGTGATTTTAGAGTCTGGCGGTCGAACCCGAATTATTTTAAATTTAGTCGAGTTAGCGCCCTATAAAACCCGCATTGAAGGTAATACTCTCTATGTAGACGTGGGTGATTCAGGCGTGCGCGACTATTTAAAACCCACCAAAGAAAATCCAGCGCTCTCCGCTGTTTCTAAGCGTGAAGACGTGGTTTCTAAAACTAATGAAATCGTTGATGTCGATTTTAAGCGAGGCGATCAGGGTGAAGGCCGTTTAGTGATTGATTTGGCTAACCCAAAAGCAAGCATTAATGTGTTTGTTGAAGGTGGTTTTATTAAAGTTGATTTTGATGAGATAGGCCTGCCAGAGCGTTTTCAGCGGCGTTATGATGTCAGCGATTTTGCTACACCGGTACAGTCAATCGAAGCACAGCCCAGTGAGGGTGGCGCTTTGTTTTCAATCAAAGCAACCGGGGATTTTGATTACCTGGCCTATCAAACGGATAATCAATATGTCATTAGTGTAAAACCACTAACGGCTGATGAGTTGGAGCTCAAGAAGAAAGACTTTGCTTATGTTGGCGATAAACTGTCACTCAACTTTCAGGATATTGAAGTGAGAGCTGTGCTGCAGTTAATTGCGGATTTCACCGGCCTTAACCTGGTTGCCAGTGATACCGTATCGGGTCGAATTACGCTGCGTTTACAAAATGTCCCCTGGGATCAAGCCCTGGATTTGGTGTTAAAAACCAAAGGGTTGGATAAGCGTCAAAATGGCAATGTATTAATGGTGGCTCCAGCTGCAGAAATTGCAGAGCGTGAGCGCCAGGAAATTGAAAACAATAAACAGATAGAGGAATTAGCGCCGTTACAGACAGAGTATATCCGGATACGTTATGCGGATGCTCGTGAAATGTATAAGTTGTTTGATAACAGCAATAGTGGTGGCGCAGAGGGCGGTTCTTCTACGGCGAGTTTATTGTCGCCACGAGGTAGTGTGATTGTTGATCCTCGAACCAACTCTCTGCTGGTGACTGAGACTGCACAAAAGCTGCAGGAATTTCGCCGTGTTGTTCGGTTATTAGATGTACCTGTTCGCCAAGTGCTGGTGGAAGCGCGAATTGTCATTGCCAATTCCAGTTTTGATGAAGAGCTCGGTGTAAAGTGGGGTGCTTCCGGCATTAATGCGGTCAATAGCGGAGAAGACTTATTGTTCTTTGGTGGCAATACCGACTCGATCATTGCTAGTCGTAACTCTGTCGCGCAGGCTGCGATCGATATTGCAAACGGTACTGGTTTGACTGCGCCGATTTTGGCACCGGATGCGCTGAGTGTTGACTTGGGTGTTGCTAACCCAACCGGTAGTGTCGCTGTTGGTTTCGTGAACTCAGATGTCATTATACAAATGGAACTTAATGCGCTGGAGTCACAGGGTCGTGGTGAAATAGTTTCTCAGCCCAAAGTTATTACCGGTGATAAGCAAGAAGCGATTATTAAGTCGGGTTCTGAAGTGCCTTATCAGGAATCTTCTGCAAACGGTGAAACGACTATCTCCTTTAAAGAGGCGGTCTTAAAGTTACAGGTAACGCCCAGTATTACCCCTGATGATCGTATTATTATGAAGTTGGCAATTAATCAGGATTCTATTGGTGATCTGGTGCCCTCGGGTAATGGTGGTGTAGTGCCTACGATTGATACCACCGAGTTAACGACTCAGGTTTTGGTTGGCAATGGCGAAACGGTTGTGTTGGGTGGTGTGTTCCGTACCGTTGATGTTGAATCGACATCAAAAGTACCGGTACTAGGTGACATTCCCTATCTGGGACGTTTGTTTACCAATACTTCTGTGACCCAAGAAAAGACTGAAACGTTGATCTTTATTACACCACGGATTTTAGCTGATACTTTGATTGACTGATTGATCTAATTTTTATCGACGTTAATAATGAAATCATCTTCTAATGTTTTTCTTGTCGGCCCCATGGGGGCTGGCAAATCTACCATTGGGCGGCTACTAGCCGCCGATCTTCGTTTAGATTTTAAAGATACGGATAAAGAAATTGAAGACCGCAGCGGTGTCGATATTCCCTGGATTTTTGATATGGAGGGAGAGGCAGGTTTTCGGGATCGAGAAGAGGCGATGCTAGATGAGCTAACCCGGTTGGATAAAGTGCTATTAGCAACGGGGGGTGGCGTTATTATAAAAGCAGAAAATCGTCGCGCAATGGCTAGCCGAGGTCGGGTGGTTTATCTGATGACATCGATCGATGAGCAAGTGCGCCGAACGGCCCGTGATAAAAAACGTCCACTATTAAATAGTGAAGATCCTCGTAAGGTATTAACTGATTTAATGGGTGTGCGCCATCCTCTGTATGAAGAAATTGCTGATTATGTTATCGATACCGATGGTCGCAGTCCAAAGTCTGTTGCGCAAGAATTGGTGCGCATGTTAACAGCATGAGATGAAAGCGCCGTCTTCGGTTTATGGTATAGGTTTGACGGTATTTAAATACGGTTGAATAAAGTAAGCTAAAAATTCTATTCATTGTTACTCTGGTTTAAGTTCAAGGTGTTTATTGAGCTCTTGGGTTTAATTTTTAATTCTGAACGGTTAAAAACACAGTACATCATGCAAACACTCAACGTCGATTTAGGTGATCGGAGCTACCCCATTTATATCGGTGCGGACTTGCTTTCGCAGCCTGAGTTATTAACACAACATATTACGGGTCATCAGGTGATGGTGGTCAGCAATGTTACGGTGGCCCCGATTTATTTGCCGGTTGTACGCAAAGCCTTGGCGGGATTGCAGTATTCAGAAGTTATTTTACCTGATGGCGAGCAGCATAAATCCTTGCAGGTGCTGAGCCAAATATACGATAAATTGTTGGAGGATAAACATAATCGCACCACCACACTGATAGCGCTGGGTGGTGGGGTGGTAGGCGATATGACGGGGTTTGCCGCTGCCAGTTATCAGCGTGGTGTTAATTTTATTCAAATCCCTACCACTTTGTTATCCCAGGTAGATTCTTCCGTGGGAGGAAAAACCGGCGTTAATCATCCCTTGGGCAAAAATATGATTGGGGCGTTCCATCAGCCGCAATGTGTTATTGCCGATACAGATACCCTCGCAACCTTACCACCTCGTGAATTATCGGCCGGCCTTGCTGAAGTAATAAAGTACGGTTTGATTTGTGATGCGCCCTTTTATACATGGTTACAGAGCAATATAGAGAAATTGTTAGGGCGGGATCAGGCTGTTGTGAATGAAGCGATTTATCGATCCTGTGAGAGTAAGGCGCAGGTCGTCGCCAGTGATGAGCGGGAGTCAGGTATTCGTGCGATTTTGAATTTGGGCCATACCTTTGGCCATGCGATAGAAACTGCACAGGGTTATGGTAACTGGCTTCATGGTGAGGCAGTTGCAGCGGGCATGTTATTAGCGGTGGATATGTCGGCGCGTATGGGTTGGCTTAGTGCCGATGATGTTGATGGTGTTCGACGCTTGTTACAGCGGGCAAAATTACCTATAGCGCCACCGGCTATGACCTGTGAGCAATTTTTATCATTAATGGCCGTAGATAAAAAAGTGTTAGATGGGCGTTTGCGCTTGGTGCTGCTAAAAGAGATTGGTGAGGCGATAATAACCAGCGATATTGAGCAGTCGGATGTTCGCGCCACCTTAATAGCTGCCGGTGTAAGCCCTTGAGTCGTTTGCTCATTCAAGCCCTGATCCTGGGCCGTTGTCAGCATGGACGAAGTGACGGTGGTGGAGCCAATAATGACTAAAACAGCAACCAGTTATGACGCTGAACACTATGTTCAGCGTTTGGATTTAGGTGATGACCCTTTTGCTGCTGATTTTCATTCTGATTATTTTTACACCGGTGCTATGCGCCGCCAGCTATTGGATCAATTGGTCCATTTCAGCCGTTTTAGCGATCAGACAGTGGTTTTGGTTGGTGCTACCGGTAGCGGTACCTCTACCTTGCTGGATCAAGCCAGCGCTCAGATAGAAGAGGTAATGGATAGCTGCTTTATCAATGCCGAAGAATTAATGTTGCCAGATCAGTTGCTCAGCTCACTCAACGAGCAGCTACATTTTCAACTCCCCTCTCCGATTAATGCCTCCGAGTTTATCGCTACATTGCAAGCATCCTCCATCATTGATGGTGAGCCGGAACCGATATTGATCGAGGTGGATCAAGCGCATTACCTCTCCTTGGAAAGTTTTGAACTGCTGCGTGATATGACTGCCATCGATAGCAATATAGTCAGATTGTTAATGATTGGTGAATATCAGATCGAGCATTTAGTACGCTTAGCAGCCTTTGATCAAGAGCAGATAAAACTTTTAGAGCTTGAGCCTTTGACGGTGACTGAGACCAGTGATTATTTATTGGGTTTATTGCAGTCAGTAGGTTATGCCGGAGAGTTGCCACTTAGTCATGATCAGCTATCCGTTTTGCATGAGCAGTCTGGAGGTAATTTGGCTGAGATTAATCTGCTCATGCCGGCCTTGCTGGCGGCCAAAGAAAGCCAAGCTCACTCCCGCTTTCAAATGGGTATTCCTGTGGCGCATGTGGCCGCTATTGCGATAATTGGTGTTGCCTTACTGTTGTCATGGCTGTATCAGGGGGGTGATAGTGATGATGTTAGCCCGCGTATTACAACCATTACGCAGCAAGAGGCTACTGAGTTCATGCCATCATTAGAGCGGTTAGCAGAACAAGCACAAGGCGGTATCGTGCGCACAGAATCTTCACCGCGTGCTGTGGCAAAGCCTTTATCGCTGACCACTGGCACTGAGAGTACGCTAAAGAGAGAGATGACCGCTGAGGTCGACAAAGGTCTACCGGTGTCGAAGGTTGAGCCTCCATCAGAGTCTGTATCTAGCGACATCGAGGTTGCTGTGACCGAGATTGAGCCTGAGGCTAAAGGCACAGAGTCAGCTAAGGTACTGGCAGTCCCGGTTGAAAATAAGCCTCAATCTATAGTGCTGGTGAGCCAGGTTGATGCCCCGCCATTGGCTGCACCTAAAGTCGTCAAAAAAGCGGCCATTGAGCAGAAAAAAGCAGCGCGACTGGAAACCACTGCTGTATCGCCTCCCGTATCCAGTGTGGCAGTAAGCGTTGCCGCCAGTGTTCCAGCAAGCAAGCCTAAAATTGCCGCTATCCCTGCCCGTGAGCAACGCCTACTGAGTTACTCGGATTCAGCTTATGTCCTGCAGCTAATGGGCTCGGTAGATGAAGCTCGTGCCCGCCGCTTTGTTAAACAGTATGTAGGGCGACTGCCAGTGACCTACTTTGAAACCCGGTTGAAAGGAAAGCCCTGGTTTGTCGCTATTACCGGCCCATATGATGATAAGGCGACTGCTTTATCAGTGGTTAAAGTGCTGCCTGCTGCGCTCCAAAAGCAGCGTCCATGGGCCAGGAGTATTGCGGGTATCCAAAAAGATATCCGTGCCAATCGGCAGTAATCCCCGAGGCATCAATTGCTCAGCGGCTAGTCAACCAACGGGTGTCCGTGGTTAAAAAAACAGCTGTTTCTACTGTGAATTTGTTCCGTTTGAACCTTGCGTGTAGAATGTGCTCCCTTTTTTCCTGCGCATGGAATATATTGTGTAGTGACACGTCGTATCTTTTTGATTTTACATAAGATTTTTTAGCGAGAATCGTTATATGAGTGCAGGTCTTTATAGCCCTGATGACGTTCGTGACAGCTGTGGCTTTGGCCTGATCGCCGATATGGCGGGCAAGCCCAGTTACGAGTTACTGCGTACAGCCATTGAGTCGTTAACCTGTATGACTCATCGCGGTGGTATTGCTGCTGATGGCAAAACCGGCGATGGTTGTGGCTTGTTGATTAAGAAGCCTGATAGTTTTTTACGCACGGTTGCCCAGGAGACATGCGCTACGCCATTGTCTCCTTTATACGGTGTCGCACAAATCTTCCTCGATAAAAATGAGACGGTCGCAGCAGCAGCCCGGCAAACGGTTGCTACCATTTTAACGGAGCAGGGTTTGAGTGCAGCAGGTTGGCGAGTGGTGCCCACCGATACTCGCTACTGTGGTGAAATTGCTTTAGCGGGATTGCCCCGTATCGAGCAGCTGTTTATCAATAGCGATGAAGTTGATGAACAAGCCTTGGCGACCAAGTTATATATTACGCGCCGCAAGATTGAGTTGGCCCTGGCGGCTGATAAAGAATTTTATATTTGTAGCTTCTCCGCCTCAGTTATCGCCTACAAAGGCTTGGTGATGCCGGTGGATTTGCCCAGATTTTATCCTGATCTGGGAGATCAGCGTTTAGAAACGGCGATCTGTGTTTTCCACCAGCGATTTTCAACCAATACGTTACCGCGCTGGCCCCTGGCCCAGCCTTTTCGTTTGCTCGCGCATAATGGTGAAATCAACACCATCGACGGTAACAGAAATTGGGCTGATGCCCGTGCTAGCAAATTCGAAACAGCGTTGTTACCTGATATTGCTTCTATTAGCCCACTGGTGAACCGTACGGGTTCTGATTCTTCCAGCATAGATAATATGTTAGAGGTGTTATTGGCTGGCGGCATGGATCTGTTTCGCGCGGTGCGGATGTTAGTTCCTCCCGCTTGGCAAAATATGGAACATATGGATGCGGATTTAAAAGCGTTCTATGAATTTAATTCCATGCACATGGAGCCCTGGGATGGCCCTGCCGGTATCGTGTTGACCGATGGTCGCTATGCGGTGTGCATGTTGGACCGAAATGGTTTGCGTCCGGC
>DRHD01000194.1 GCA_011049795.1 Porticoccus sp. | reverse complement strand
GCACTCAGGGTAGGACCGTTGCCCAAACTATCGGTGGCTGAAACGGTAATATAGTAAACCGTGGAGGTGCTAAGGTTGGTGAGACGCACGCTGTGATGGGTAATCAGTTGATCATGAAGCCGGAGATAAACATCGTCAATGGGGTTGCCCTCTAAATCCTGAACATAACCTGAAAGTACACTGACATTATCTAATACAAAATCCGAACTCATGCTGCCCGATATAGCGAACGCGTTATAGACCGTGACACCAAGGTCTGGTCGGTCTGCTGGAGGGATAACGCTGATGGTATAGTCATCATAAACAAACAGTGCTGCGGTATAATTACCATTTTCATCAGAAACTACAGATCCCTGCCTATGTATAAAAGAATGATATTCATTAGGTGTAACAGCGGTATTGGATATATATTCTTCAATATATAGTTCAGCCCCTATAACGGGATTACCGGCACCATCAATAATTCTGCCACTCAGCGATACCAGGGGAACAATCAAATCCATTGAAATATCGTTAGAAATTATCGTATTGGGATGTATGTAATAGCTTTGAGCGTAATCGGGGATTCCAGGATAATTGCCGACACTATAGCGATTAAGATAGAGGTAAAATTTATATTCCCCCGCACTTAAACCGATTGAATAAAACCCTGTTTCATCAGAGTTGATAGCAGCTCCAATCCTCTCTCCAGATGCTTGGTCATAGATCCATATAGTGACACTATCAATAATATTTCCCGATAAGTCTCGAGTATATCCTGAGAGAATATTGGCATTCTCTATTGTCAAATTGACGTTCGCATCTGCTGTCACTGAAAAATTACTGATAGCAGTGAGTCCTAAATCCTGCCGATCAGTTGGCGGTATTAAGATTAAGGTATAATCATTATGGATCAGCATAGCCATGGCATAGTTGCCATTTTCATCGGCTATTATAGAGCCGGAATTATGAATAATCGTGTGATAGCCAGTTGATCCATTATAAAAACTGTACTCCTCGACTTGGATTTCTACGCCAGCTACCGGAGTGCCAGCACTATCAATAATCTGCCCACTAATTAATACCAGCGCAACGGTAATGTTTTGCACCGCATCATCAGCGACTACAGTATTAGGACTCAGGTAATAGCTCCATAAAAAACCTGGAGCACCGATATAAGAACTTGAGTCATAACGATCAAACTCAATTTTAAATTTATATTCTCCGGCACTAATACCCACTTCATAATATCCATTAACATCCGCTTGAATAATATTACCAACTTGATCATTAGTTGATTGGTCATAGATGTAAACGTCGGCACCCTCCAATGGATTTCCTGCCACATCAACGACATAACCAGAAAGGCTGTAAGCCGCAACCACCAACACGACATTGTATTCACCATCCACAGCTCCCACTAATACTTGCTCTGGACTGGACATGCCATAAATACTGCCACTGGGTGTTGATACTGCTACAAAATAAGTTCCCGCATCCAAAAATTGAAAAATATATTCTCCGTTAACATCCGTCACTTTTGATTCCAGTGCGGTTTTATTTTCATCCATTATCGTAACGGTCGCGCCCTCAAGCGCCGAGGGGCCACCATATATCGTGCCACTTAAATTGACGGCAAAAACCTGGGATGAGCAGAAAAATACTACGAGGAAAATAAATAAACGTAGGGGGTTTAACGTGGTCATTGTGACAACTCCGTATACTGCCCATGATGTGTATGGATACACGAATACCGCAAACAGCGGCTTGTTCATGGCGAGCTAAGAATAAATGCGTCACGGTTTACAGCTAGAGGCTGCACAGAATAGCCATACAACTACGTCATTACAACTATGTCATATAGTTATTCGTACAATAAAGGATTGGTAGTCCCGCCGTCATAGTTACCCGTAGACCGGTGACTTTGCGCCCCCAGCTTTCGCTTGGGTCTGCCTTTGTCTGAGGGTTAATATAAAGATTTATTGAATAGTATCAAGACAATTCTTCCTTTGACTTGTACCGTTGGTCAGATGGTAACTCTACATTAGTGGATACTACTTATACGTATACGCTGACCTACTTATGGGTGGCGTTGTATGGTCCCCAGTTACCCGGTCTTTTCAGTACCGGTACCTGCTGCGGCTTGGTTATTGGGTTCAGGGGCTGGCAGGTATAAAGCGTAAACGTAGCTGAGTCTAAGCGGGTCTTCTTTAAATTCAGGTACCTACTGAGGTGCCTGGACGTCATCTGACTTCAGGCTCAGCTCGCATTGTATGCATCGTTGCTGGCATGTTATTGTGCTGTGCTCCGATCAAACAACTTCCATGGATGAAACAAGATGATACATACCAATGTGGAAGCCAACTTATCGAAATGCTACAACCGCCTATGTCACTCGCAAAACAATTTTTTCTTGCTCACTCCCCTATTATTTTAGTGGTGCTGATCGTTGCCCTATTAACCGTTATAGGTGAACCTGCAAAAGAAATATTATGTTTCAACCACAAGGCCATCATCAATGGCCAGTGGCACCGAGTAATAACCGGCCACCTGGTTCATTTGAGCAGCACACATGCGCTATTTAATATGATAGCCGCCGTGATCGGCTGGCTATTACTCAAGAACGTACTCACAATAACTCAATGGTTTTTAACGTTATTGATCAACGCAATAATAATTTCGCTTTTTTTATTATTATCAAACGTAGCGTGGTATGTAGGTTTTTCAGCACTGATACATGCGTTAATACCCATAGCGGTAGGAAACGATAGAAAATTGTCTCAACCGATAAAACTTCTGGTAATTGGAGGCTTAGCAATAAAAGTCATTTACGAACAAGTCTACGGGGCCACATTGACTACTAGCCAATTAATTGGTGGCGCTGTATTAGTGCAATCGCATTTATTCGGATTAATCAGCGGCATTGCTACTTTGTTGTTTTTAAAACGCGAATCATTGAGAGCAGTCGTTAACCGAATACTCTAACGAAGTAAAAACTTTATCGTTGATCATCTCTAATACCCTTCGGTTTTATAGCGAAGGCTATCCAGGACAGGCAATCTCACTCTATTAAATTCAACATATCATCGCCTGTTCCGGCTGACACTTTGTCGGGTTATCTGTTTAAATCTCCTTAAACGAACCATGTCGTCCCTTGCCCCCGGCGAAAGTAGACGCCCCGTTAAGACCATCAACCTTAAGAGATTCCACGCTACGGCTAAATTCATTTTGCAGAGCGTCTTCCAGTGAAAGTTGAATCGCCCCGGATTGCCACCCAGCAACCGGCTGATAAAACCCTTGAGCCAACCGATCATGAAGCAGCCCCTTCAATTTTATAGTTCTTATTCTTAGTAAATACTCTATAAAAGAATGCACACATCACTCCGGCAATCACTCCAAATAGATGGGCCTCAAAGGACACGCGAGGATCGATAGGCAATGGCGCCCAACCCGAAGAGCGGTGATAAGTTGCTACACTCTTTCTTCACTAATTACAGTCTTTGAAATCCAAGATGCCTTCTCAGTAAAACACCCCCAAGCCCAGCCAGCCCATCGAATCAGCTGTGTCGACAACCACAATGACCACAGTAGCATCACTGCGCGATAAGCCAGTATTGGAACACTAATGACAGTAACTGTTGGGAAACCCTCAGACGCCCCTGCAATATCCTGGTAGTAGTTATAGAAATGACTGCCACTGCCATTACCAACAACCTTCATTTCCGGGTTGGACAATAACCCCATCGGAATTGCTGCGATCATGCAAAGAACAGCAAGCCCGACCCAAACCACAATGACACATTGCATCATATTAAATTTAAACCGCGTCATAGTCTCGGGAATTACTAGCTGCTTCCTAGCTGCTAGAATGAAAAACATTATAGCAATCACTAGCACCCCGTAACCATTCACCGTGGATAACCCCACCCCGAGCAATAACCAACCAGTCATAGCGATAGGCATCTTAAAATCTAGCGTACTCGCTAGGCGGGGAAGCGCAACGGCACCCAGCACAATCACACACAGCACCCCCCAATAAAGCATGGCTGGCCCAATCGGAGGACCATTGAGGTATAGCGGCCAACGATCCCGAGGCAAGGAATAATGAACCCTGACATTTGTTGCGCCGTCTGGAAGGAGCACTTCAGGGCTATGGCTAACCATCCCAATATCAGTTAACGACTGGAACTCGATAACGATCGATTGTGAGCCAGGCTGTAGTGGGATTTTTACCTCACTCCCTGATGGGGTATTCATTGCCCGACCATCAACGCTGAATCTTAGAACTTCTGCATTTTCGGGCAGGGTCACCATATAGTTAGTGCCAAGACTCGACCGAATTTCCAGGGTTAATGTCGAACGCTGAAGCTTGCTACCCGCCTCCACTTTTAATAGTGCACTCTCAACAGTATGCGTATCACCTGGAACACCTCCAGGCTTTCTCACATCGACAACTAACACCTCAGCAGGCCATGGCTTGAATACAGGCTCAAAAGCATTGGCATACTCATCAGCTTTTACAGGAGGTATACCTTCGTAATTCAATCGCCAAAGCGAAGAAGGCGTGAACGCCCACTCCTCGATATACGTAGTCCCGCTTGATGCCTTGAGCTGTAACTGCTCGGTGGGTTCAATCGAGGACAACCAGGATACTTCCCCCTGACGATGGCCTAACTGAACAACAATTTCTCCATCCTTAACGGCGCCCATATCCCTCAATAGTTTCTCATTGGGAATAAGCTTGATGGGTAACGAAATAGCGCCTTGTTTTGGCGAAATACGTTGCACTGTTGTTTCGACATTCCATTTTTTGCCGAATACAAAGTGGCGCCTCACACTCACAAATGCCGGTGCAGGGTCTGCCTTGAGTGTATCAACCTTTTGCGTCGCATTCTTATCCATTGCCCTCAGCGTCAGCGTTCCGTTTTTCACACGGCCATCAACAAGACCTTCCACCACCCAATCGGGTGCAGACACCTTCATATTGTGGATGGCGAGGGGAAGACTGACGGTGGCCTGATCGGCAATGATTTTACCTTTCACACTGATCAAGTGATGCCCTTTAGACAAACGGACATAGTGGTTTTCTTGACCTTTACGAAGTGGCAACAACTGCCCCTTCTCACTGACAAGTTCTAGCGCCCAAGTGCCGTGACTTCGAGGTAGAGGTAATGCCATATCGGCATCGACATAGGCATTAAATTGAATAGTGATATCACTACCACTCACGGCGATTCGCCCGTCATTAAGGCTAGCGCACTTAGGCAAACAGTCGGGCGCTTTGGTCAGCCGTTTTTCCAGGGAATCCATAAGATATTTAGGCGGGTAATCCTCAGCCATTACCGTCGGACAACTGGTGGCCCCTAGCAGAAAAACAAGCCCCATCCCCAATACAGCTGTAGTAGCTCCTGGCGTCCCGACACTCTCAGCCCCTTTAAATTGACTTAGACGAGCCAATCGAATGATAACTATCCCCGCATACAGAGCCACAAGAAAAACGGAAATCACCCGCCAGATAGAGGTCACCAACGGCGTGCTGTAATAAATAGAGAGTGTTTGATTGGCCGGTACCGGACCACTGGATTTAAAGCCCACCGAATTCCATGTCCAGGTAGGTAAACCAGGACCGGTCTGAACACGATCATTCTCGGTCACTTGATAGAGGTTCTGTTCTCGCTTTCTGGCGGTGACAATCACTTCTTCAATTTGCATACTTTTTGCTACGGGCGATTTACGCGCCATGCTCTCTCTATCAGCCATTTGCGCCGCTGGCACCGATGAGGCAAGCTGAGAAAAAGAGGCGTCATAACGGTTTTGGTTATAGGTACCAATTTCAGTGCGTTCGAGCGATGGATAGATGGCAAGACGGAAAGTGCTCACCGCAAAAGTAATGACTGACAAAGCTAAGGCCACGCCAAGTACCACACCCATACTACGGAGCATGGACTTTACTTTTCCTGTCACCACAGGTAATAAAGCAATCACTATCAACAGCAAAGGAATAATCAATAACGGGGTGCCCGGTTCGTGCAGAGCAACCAGGAAAGCGCCACCAGCAAGTACAGCCGCGAGATTACCAATGAGCTTTCGGGTAACCGATATGATGATCAATGCCAGGAACACATCCCACAGGTCCCATTTGCTTAACCATGTACCCCAAACCCGATCAACGCCAGACGCATGAAGAACACGCCACCCTGGCGGTAAATGCAAAGTCGCAGCATACTGGTCTGCTCTGGCATCCCACCCCGATGCCGAAAAACCAGATGTGGTTTCGGTTCGAGTGACCGCTTCCAACTCAATAGCGGGGCTTCTCACTTCAATGCCTTCAAAACTTTCATCCTGAGTAATCAACACAGGCTCTTCGTCGACCGTTGCACGGCCTATACTGGTACCCTTGGCAGCATTGAGACGCCAACCTTTCTTCATTTCACCGCTTATACGATCAAGGGCAGTGATGCCCTCACCATCGAAGTCTAACCACAAGTCCCGTTTCACATAGAGTTCATTGGCGCCAGGAGAGTGATCACCACGAAATTCGGTTTCTATGTTAAGAGTTTCACCATCACCCATTCGGTATGTAGGATATTCCTCCCACTCACCGGGAATAGATATCTGGGTGGTATCTATGCTGACAGGGCCAGATAGTTTTGCCTGTCGAATAGCTGTTGCTGATTTAAAACTAATGTACTCGAAGTCAGGCCATTCTTTGGTGAGCTTTTTTGTAGTGATAGCACTGGGGGAGTCGATGAATCTGGAGAATACTTGTATCGTATGCTCGCCAGGGGTGACTTGCGCTCTCATCGTACCATCTGCTTCGATGCGCGCCGGTATCGATGACTGAATATCTAGCACCTCTGTGCCAGCAAGCATAACACTGCCAAAGCTGACCTCTCTGGCTTTACCACTCACTGACAGGGTGATATGTGTACCCATTTTGACCGGCACCTCATCAACTAATAAGCGAAACACCTCAAGATCCAAACTGTCATTAGCCTTCTTTTGCGTATTATCGGATTTACTTGAAAAAATAAGCTGACCATTTCGGCGATCAACGACTCGGTTTTTGCCGTCAACAAGCAAAGTTACAATCGCTACGCTCCGAGGGATAGTCAGCCGACCGGGACGCTTATCCCAGAGAAAACTACCGGCTACATTGTGGTGACCTGAAGCGACCGCTATCGTGGTGCAACTTTAAAAATTGCCATCGCTGTACCTGACGAGAGCCCAGGACCAATGTCTCTAACTCCCGGAACAGTAGGTGGTGCTATTGCAATGATTAAATCTTCTCCCGTATCATAGCTTTCGGTGATCTTCGGGATTTGCGGTTCAGGTTCGGGGTCTACTGGTTTCTCCGTTATCGGTTCAATCTGTTCAGTGATGTCACGCTCATCCGACATGACTACGTCAATAATTTTTATGTTGTCTTCAATAAGATCTGGCGGATCCATCGCAATCAATGTGCACATCAAAAAAAGCAACATCCCTGTCACTAACACCCCGAGACTGGCACTGGTACTTAAGCGTAAAACCTTGCCGAACATTCCGTTTAAAGCGGTTTCATTATTTAGCGTATAGGTGGCGTTCATAGTATTTCTCCTAACCGTTTTTCAAGTTGGGCGACTTTTTTCAAGACGAGCGAAGCCGCTAGTAAAAAACCAGTAGTTAAAAAATTGAAAATGTTTGTTTTATTGCGGTTACTACACCAGCATTAGCTGGAGTTGATAGGTGGCTCCTGCCCGGCTCGAGTATCACCGGTTGAAGCACGCTTGGTGGATTTATCGTTGATTAACTGGAAGCGGAACTCTTCCCTTAAACCTTGTAAGCCCATAGCCTGACCGCCTAAACGATAGGGCTCATATTGATAAGCACTTATCGCCTTAAGTACAGATCGGTTAAACACGGAGGAAGAACCTGTATCCATTATCCTGGGATTTATAACTGTGCCGTCGGCATCAATATCAAACTCAACAACGACTCGACCTTCAATACCACGGCGCTGTGCCACGGAAGGATATTCTGGCTGCTGTTTTACACGCACCCGGGCTTTGGAAGCGGAAAAACCGGACAATTCCAAATCACCGATTGATGAGGTTACGACCTGAGGAACCAGCGTGCTAGTAGACCCAGCGTCGACTTTAATCGCATCATCAAATACCGGCCCGCTGGGCGGAGTTGCTACAAGCTCTGGCCGCACTGGTTTATCAATATCCAACACTGGCTTACCAGGCACAACCGAAGGAGTTTTCTCTGGTGCCATCACCACTGGAATTAACACCATACCCGCCAATGGCCCCGATTTGGGCAAGCTGCCTATCGCTTGCACCGAAGCAAAGGGTAAAACAAAAATACTGGCACCCACTGCTAACCAGAACCGAGCCTTGCGCTCTCCCGCTCTATCAACATAGGAACTCACTATATGACGAACACGTTGCGCCAATTCTGAAGGCTTTACGCGCCAATTTCACAAAGATAACAGGACTACCCAACAGTTTCTTGATAGTTGAAATATATTACGCCGTCCCTCATAAGCAATTCTCCATCTTCAGAGAGAGGTACAACTAGAGATAAAACCATAGAAAAGTGTACTAGGGAGGATATTTTGGTAAAAATGAAAAAGGGCTAGTGGTTATTAACCCACTAGCCCTTTAAACATATGGCGCGCTCGGAAGGATTGATAGCTCAAGCCTAATGGCTTGAACTACCGCTTCGCGGCGCCCTGAATACAACGGGCGTCCAAACTATGCCCGAGACAAAGTTTGTCGAACCTTCGACCGCTCGGTCAGTGTGGCCCGTGAGCTTTGCGAGCGTGGTGGCCATCGTAGCCTTGTACACTTACGTTATAAATCAACAACTTAGCTTAAGTTGTTTTGGTAAAGCACCCCTGTTAAGTGCTTGTTTTATAGGGGTTTCAGTTATGTGTTTTGGTAATAAATACACAGTGTATATTGTGCCGACCATTTCACCATTTCACCATTTACGATTCATTTCCCTCCCTATCGGTCAATTCGAGCGGAGCCTGAACCAACCCATCAGTTTTAGATTCAGTTATTGTATAACCAAGTGCGTCATACCCCTTTTGGCGTTTCTGAAACATACGCCGTAGCATAGGGAGTGAGTAATCAACATAATCGTAGATAATAACCTTCTCTTTCCCTGCTGCTTGCCGATTTCATGGAAAGGATCACTGGCTCAATACGCGGGTCGTATTCATCGGCAAGCAGCAGGGAAAGAGAAGGTTATTATCTACGATTATGTTGATTACTCACTCCCTATGCT
>DRHD01000193.1 GCA_011049795.1 Porticoccus sp. | reverse complement strand
ATTACAAACCGTCGATGAGAGAATAAAATTCAGATTACAGTTTCAACAACCAGAACAAGGTAAGCTGGACACGCTTTATGGCCTGACGGTAATAAACCCTGCCGGTGAAGGCATCCTGTTGCGTAACTTGGTAGAACTGGTCACCACGCCCGGGGAATCAACCATACGCCACTACTTTGGGCGTCGTAATGTCACGGTCTATGCCGACATAGATAAAGACCAGGTTTCCGTCGCTGAAATTAATACAACACTGTCTAGCTATTTAGAACAGGAAAACCTGCGGCAACGATTTTCTCATTTACAAATATTGCAGGGCGGCGAAGTCAAACGACAACAGCAAGCACTCGGCAGTGTGGGTAATGCACTGATCCTCAGCCTCGCGGGTATCGTGTTTTTACTGGTGTTGCTATTTAATTCCATCACTCAGCCCATCTTAGTCATGATGGTCATTCCACTGGGCATTATTGGCGTATTGTTTGCGTTTGCCTTACAGGGTTTTGATATGAGCCTATCATCGATGGTGGGTATGGTCGGCCTAACGGGTATTCTGGTGAATGACTCCCTGATCATGATTGACTGTCTTAATCGTGGCCGGGAAAAAGACTTTCTCAGCGAGGCAGAAATTGTCGAGCTTGCATCATCCAGATTGAGGCCCATCTATATCACCACTATCACCACGGCCGCCGCCCTCTTTCCTGCGGCCTATGAATTGTTAGGGGCAAACCCCTTCCTGACACCGATGATAATGGCGATGCTCTGGGGGGTTATATTTGGTAGCTTAATCACACTGTTTTATTTGCCCTGTTTATATGCCATTGAACAGGACATACGGCGCTGGGTAGGTCGCAACAACGAAACAAAACCCAAGCCTAGCTAGGGAGACTAAACCATTATGGCCATAGCGCACATAAAATAGGATCTGGATGCGCAGGACAGTCACCTGAAGATGCCAGCGGGCTCAACAAGCTTGCAGAAAAAAGGAACAAAAATATAATTTATTCATAATAATCGCTTACTCCTTATATGAATTTAATAGGCTATATAGGTAATAGCCATAAAGTGGAAATACACTCAGGCTCGCTACGCCTCCCCGTGCTGGCAGCACTATACGGATTGAGACCCAGCTTCTCTACGACGGCCCATCAAGCCCAATCCAAGTAACGCTGAACCGAATAAAAAAAGCTGCCGTGAGCTCCTATACCGAATGGCAGTCAGAAAGTTTTTGTAGAAACCAAACCCTCCGGCCCCGTCTCTCCTTTTCTTACTTTTATGACAATTAAGTAAACTGTCCTTGATGCTCTACTGGCGAGAAAACATGCGACCGCTGTTAATCCAGACTTTCAAACCAGGGAATATATCTGTCAGAATGCACGTAGAGTAGTTTTCCATCATATCGCATAAATAAAGAACCGAACCACGCCCCTTTAGCGAGTGCACTCCCCATACCTAATGCCTGAAAGGGAAGTAGAGTGCCTTGATACGTCGCCCGAAAAGGATAATGCCATCCGAGAGTGTGTATACGTACTTCTCCTACACCGCTTGGCGCTGTATAACTAAACGTTTTAGTAGATGTTTCCATGGTCATCTTCGAACTGCTACTTACTGAGAAGCCATACTTGGTTTTTATCTTGTAATAATGGAGGCGCTCTTGTTTTCCTGTCTTATATACCCAAGCCAGCGGCGCTCTATGACGCGTTTTAATAAAATGGGTAACATTGGACCGCATTGCCAAACGCGCCGTTCCAGCAAAGGCCAGCATGCTCATGCCCGCATTGACCGCATACATAACACCGGATAAGTAATCCCCTTCGGCAAAATAATACGCCGTCAGGTAGATATCATAAGCGGTCAGGGCAAACTGGAAAACAAGCGCAAGCCAGGGCGCGCCCATGGCCATTGACAGGGCCATACCAACGGTTAATCCAATGGTGATGCCAAGCTCTACATCGGGCCGGGTCGCGATGTCATGAAATGACGTCATGCCATCGGGGTCGATATTATTAATGCCATCATTATTGGCAAACACGTAGGGCGTTATCCCGCCCAGGGGAACCGGGTCGGACGTCGTAAACGCGCCCAGTGCGGGCACATACACCCGGCTGCCAAATTCGATTAACGGCGTGCTGACGGCAATGGTTTTGCCATTGCTGAGCATTTTCCAGCCACTGCCCTGATTCGGGTCCAGTGGGTCTAGGGCCTCACTCGACGTTAAGCTTTCGCCATCGGGGCTGTAATACACGGGCCGGGTTTCAGCGGGAATTCCCTGGGCATTGGCAGACCACCAGAGATGCCCGGCCTGATTCGGGTATGACCACAGGGGATTGTTGTCAGCGTTCACGCTGACGTGTAGTCCCCCCGGCAAGGAAATCAGCTGGCTGACGACCTGGTCATGTTCATCCAGAATGATCCCGCCCGCGCGGTTCCGACGCACCACGGTGTCCTCGCCGGTATCAACCCACTCTTCGACGATATTACCTGCCGCATCGCGTATGTACTGAATCGTGGTAGCACCATCCTCAACACGCACCAACTGCTCTTCAATGTCATAAAAAAGCCGGGCACTTTCGTAACGGGTGATGGCGCCATCTTGTAAGTCCAGGGGAACGTCTCTTACCGATACGCCCTCTAGCACAGAGTCCGTTGTTTCGCGCACCTGGACAGGGGCCAGCTGTTCGTCATAGCAATAATCGAGTGTCACCGAACCGTCGGCAGAACCGGTGGTACGTTGGGTACGGGCGCCATCCAGGGCCGCCGCCGCATTATGATTACTGCAGGCGCCCTCGCCATCATAGGCGTATTCGTAGTGCCAAGAGTAACTCGGTACATCGCCATCACCGAGCAAGTCAGCCCACTCCAGATAGCGGGTACCCGATTGATAGCCATATTCATACGCCGCCGTCCCGGAGGGGCTCGACAGGGTATGACTGAGAATGCGGCCACTTTGACTGCTGCGTACGGTCGTATCAACCCAGCGCTCTCCGTTACCGTCAACCCACTCCAGTTCAACTAAGTTACCCGTCACCGGATCATAATTCAGCGTAACGCGGGTGTTATTGCTGTATTCAACCTGCTTTTCTCGCCCGGACGTATCATATTCAGTAATATCCGCGCGATGCACGCCACCGGCAATATCAATCGCGTCTACACGGGCAATACTCAGGTCATCATTGAAGGTGGTAGTGACCGTTTTAATCACCTGCCAACTGCCGGCAATAAACTGGCTGTGTACCGTCGAACTCAACAGCCCCCGGTCATCGTAGTGCATGGT
>DRHD01000192.1 GCA_011049795.1 Porticoccus sp. | reverse complement strand
CCGCCGTTAAGTGCGCCAATGAGCACGTTTACTTCGGTGTTGCTTGTGGCCCGTGCCCCTTATGCGGCTGGAATGATTATCTCACCCCCGCTGATCTCAAAAGGTTTGGGCCCATCAACCGAGTACTGACCCCGGAAGAGCTGGTGGCCATCGAGCGCGGTGCTCGCCAAGCCTCGTTCCTGTCTGATACACTCGCCAGGGCATGTTTCGTTGAAGGTGATAGCGGCTACCTGAAGAACCTGGCAGTGGTCGCAGCTGGCTTCATGGACAAGATCGAGCGAATCCAAGAACGCATTATGACCGAGAGTAGGAAATGATGGGCTGTGATGATTGAATTTTCCCGCGAATGGGCATGGTCTACCCATGAGACGTTTAGTTGCCCGCCAATCGGGCGATTCGTTGAGCGACATCTTGTTCGGGATGCTATTTCTGTGGATTGCTTCGCAAGGAATAATCGGCTGGCAACATTCACGAACGATTTAAATCCCGAAACTGCAGCAGAATATCACATGGATGTTGAGGCTTTTCTTGCTATGCTCAAAGAAGAGGGTGTGATGGCTGAAACTAAGATACTGGCGCAAGAATCCATGAGGCTGGTATGAAGTCGGCATTTACTGAATGGGAGACTCCTCAAGGTTTCTATGATGCTCTAAATGCTGAGTTTGGATTCACCATAGATGTGTGCGCAACGGAACAGAATGCAAAACACGAAAATTATTTCAGTCCTCTCTACGATTCTTTGTGCCACACGTGGTATGGTGTTTGCTGGATGAATCCCCCGTATGATAGAGATATTGGAGCGTGGATGCACAAGGCTTGGTATTCGGCTGCCGTTAAGGGTGCAACAGTCGTTGCCCTCATTCAAGGCCGCTCAACAGACACAAAATGGTGGCACGAATATGTCATGCGATCCAGTGAAATCCGCTACATAAAGGATAGGTTGCATTTTGGGAAAAACGGTGTATTCACGAGGGCAAATATCAGCAATCTTGTGGTCGTATTTAGGCCGTATTGTAAAGGGCCTCCGAAGGTGTCCGCGATTAATACTAAGGGCGAGAGGCTGGTATGAAGGGTCACCCCAAATCATTCGGCGACGTTGCCCAGGGCATTGTGCCCAAAGCTGCCGGCCCTTTACAGGTTGAAAAATATGTCATGGTCCGCAAGGGCCCTGAAATGACTGAGCACATGAAAATACTCCTGCAGTCGCAATTGTTTGACTTGGTAAAAGATGGGGCCAGGGCCATTAATGCGGTTGAGTTAGGCAAGATCCCGGGCCTGGTAGATGATCACCCACGGCTCACTGTTCGCGGGGATCGGCAACCGCCTGGTGGAAATAATAGGAGAGCAGGATCGATGAGTGATGAGAAAATGAGCAATGAGGATGCCATGACCGAGATCATTGAACGACTGAGGGCGCTTGAGATCGGTAAGCAAGGGGTTGTTATCATATTTGCCGAAGGGTCGGACGTGGACATATTCAGCCACGGTATTCACCCAGATAGCGAAGCCCGGGTAATCGAAAATGCACTCGCCCGGGTAATTAGAGATAGCGGTAACTGATGCCCCTTAAACCACCATCCCGGAACATCGGACGGCTGATAAAATTACTGGCAATGGCGGCTGCGGCAATACTTATTAGGTACCATTGTGCAGGTTAATGGCTTAAATTCCAGCGTGAAGTTTGGAAGCAACATATTATTCCCTTATTATTTGTCCCTTTCCCCGGTGCATTCCGACTATGTTGGTTCCTGCTTCACAGCTGGGGACTGGGGCATTTTTCTTGGTGCCTATCATGACTAACAAATCACCAGCTTTTCAATTCTACCCCAAAGATTTTATCTCTAGTTTTTCAGTACAGACAATGACCGCTGAGGAAGTCGGTATCTACACCCTATTGCTTTGCATGGACTGGCTAGAAGATGGCATAGAGGATGATTTAACCACCCTTGAAGCACTCTTCAACCACCGTTTAACCGATGCACAAAGTTTGGTTAAGCCTTGGTCAAAATTCGATGTGTGTGAAGATGGTCGGAGGCGCAACAAGCGGCTGCAAGAGGAGCGCGAGAAGCAAGCGGATTGGCGCGAAAAGTCCTCAAAAGGGGGTAAGCAATCTGCTATCTCCCGTCGTAAGATAACCACCCTTGAACCACCCTTGAACCACCGTCCAAGCACACTTAAACCAAAGGGCGACTCTTCTTCTTCATCTTCTATTGCATCTTCATCTTCTAATACTAAGAAGAAGAGTATGGTCATTTACGATCAAGATTTCGAAACTTTTTGGAAGGCATACCCGAAGAAGATTGGGAAAGGTGCTGCGAATAAATTTTGGGAGAAGCAAAAACCACCCCTTGATAAATGCCTGGAAACTATCAAAGCCTTCATTGGCTCAGAACAATGGAAAGACCCTAAATACGTTCCCCACCCATCTACCTGGCTTAGTCAATGCCGGTGGGATGATGAGGCTCCGAAAAAGGGAAAGTCTGAGGTTGACCAGATAGATAGGAGCGACTATGCCACTCCTGTACGGTAATAAGCAATATCTGGGTTTCTTGGATGAAGTCCCGATCAGGTACCGGAAAGCGGGTCGAGTGAATATCGAAGGGCTTGATTTGTCGCGGTCGTTCTATTTCTCGGGTGGTGTAGGTATTGGGAAAACTCATTTAGCTTATGGCTACAGACGTTGGAAGGCTTTGGATATGTGGTGGAAATATGG
>DRHD01000191.1 GCA_011049795.1 Porticoccus sp. | reverse complement strand
GCCTCAATATAGTGAATGATTGGCATGGTCTTACCCCTTTGATCAACGACTATTTTGCCACTATAAACTTCATAGTTCGACCAACTCAATCTACTCAATTTTCTCAATCTTCTGGGCAATACCAGGAATGCCAACGCTCATCACCATAGAAAATGCCTCATCTGGTTTGGTTTTATACGAATACTCCAAGCTCCTGATCATTTTATGTAAAATAACTACCTTTATAAAAATAGCAATTATAGTAGATAATTTTACCTATAAAACAGATAGTTATGATTGTTAATTAATCTCATTTATAAATAATTATCTCAACTAAAACACCGCTTAAAATTGCTTGTTAAGCCATCATTATGTATATAAACTACACGCTCTGTTTAGCTGACACTGCACAGCAATTCACATGGAACTTACTCCCTAGGTCACGGTAGAATAGCCGGCCTGCCAGGGGCACCATGAGACACGCCCTACCCCAACAAGTTATTTATGAGAAGCAATAATGGTTGACTCCTTTAAAGAAAGCGCTCTTCGTTATCACATGGAACCCGTGCCAGGAAAATTGGAAATTCGGCCCACCAAGCCGCTGGCCAACGCACGGGACCTGTCCGAAGCCTATACCCCTGGCGTAGCCTACGCCTGCGGAATGATTGTAAAAAATCCAGCGGATGTGGCCCGTGTTACCACGCGAGGAAACCTTGTAGGCGTGGTGACCAACGGTACTGCCGTATTGGGCCTTGGAGATATAGGCCCTCTAGCATCGAAACCGGTTATGGAAGGCAAAGCCGTATTATTTAAAAAGTTTGCCAATATTGACGTTTTCGATATTGAGCTCGATGAAACCGATGTGGACAAGCTTGTCGATATTATTGCCGCCCTTGAACCCACTTTTGGTGGTATCAACCTGGAAGACATTAAAGCACCCGAATGCTTCCTTGTAGAAGAAAAATTGCGCGAACGAATGAACATTCCAGTGTTCCATGATGACCAGCACGGAACAGCCATCGTCGCTGCCGCAGCCGTCTATAACGGTTTACGTATTGTAGAAAAAAATATTGAAGACATAAAACTGGTTGTTACTGGCGCAGGCGCTGCAAGTATTGCCTGTGTAAATCTCTTGGTTAGCATGGGGCTACGCAAGGAAAACGTCCGCATGATCGACCGTACCGGGGTTATATACAAAGGCCGAGAGGCTGGCATGAATCCCTGGAAAGAAGGTTACGCTGTAGAAACCACTGATCGCACTCTGGACGATGCTATTGATGGTGCTGATCTATTCCTGGGATTATCAGGTCCCGGAGTTCTCAAGGCTGAGATGGTAAAGAAAATGGCGCCCAACCCTCTGATTTTGGCCATGTCGAACCCAACGCCTGAAATTATGCCAGAGCTGGCCAAGGCCGCCAGACCAGATGCGATTATAGCAACGGGCCGTTCCGACTACCCTAACCAGGTAAACAACGTCCTCTGCTTCCCATTTATTTTCCGTGGTGCGCTGGATTGTGGTGCTACCGTTATTAACGATGCAATCAAACAGGCTTGCGTAAAGGCCATTGCTGACCTTGCTCACCGTGAAGCATCACCAGTAGTTGCTGAAGCCTATGCTGATGAAGAACTCAAATTTGGCCCCGATTACCTGATCCCCAAACCTTTTGATCCTCGCTTGATTGAAGAAGTACCGCTGGCAGTCGTTAAGGCCGCTATGGAAAGTGGTGTCGCCACGCGCCCCATAGAGGATTTGGATGCCTACCGTACCAAACTTCACAGCTATGTCAGCCGCAGCCGCCTATTTATGCAGCCCATGATTGAACTTGCACGGAAAAACCCACCTCGCATCGCCTATGCTGAAGGTGAAAATGACGATGTCCTTCGTGCCATGCAAGGTGTTGTGGATGAAAAAATTGCCAAACCCATCTTGATTGGCCGCCCAGCCGTCATAAAACGTAAACTTGAGGAAATGAGACTGAGGGTTCGTCCAGGCGTTGATCTTGAAATCTTCGACCCAGAAGAAGGCGACCATCACGAAAACTATTGGCAGCATTACCACCAGCGTGTGGGCCGCTCAGGCGTCTCCGTTGAGGCGGCTCAAAATACTATTCACAACAACAACACTGTGCTTGCCGCCATCATGGTCGCTCTTGGCGATGCCGATGGACTAGTCTGCGGTAAAGTGGGCCGCTATGACGAACATCTCAAAAACATCCAAAGTATTATTCCTCCCAGCAATACAGATCGCCATGTGTCGTCTATTTGCGTACTCCTACTGGAAGATGGCCCCCTGTTTCTGGCTGACCCCTTCGTCAATGTCGACCCCTCCGAGGATCAGATAGTAACTATCTCCAAAGATGCCATCCGCTTTGCGAAAAGCTTTGGCATTAAGCCCAAAGTCGCATTACTGTCTCACTCCAACTTTGGCACTTACGATGACGAGTCTGCCCACAAAATGAAGCGTGCCTCCGAACGCTTACGGCATCAATTGCCAGATGTACAAATCGAAGGTGAAATGCACGCCATGTCAGCATTCAACGAAACACTTAGAGCGAGTATCTGTAAGGATGCCAATCTCAATGGTCGCGCTAACGTGTTGATTATGCCTAACATGGATGCAGCCAGCATAGCCTTAGGGTTAATTCGCTCACTCACCAATGCTCGTTTAGTTGGCCCGTTCCTTTACGGCCTAGAAAAACCAGCACATATTTTGATCCCTTCTGTTTCTGGTAGAGGAATACTGAATATGACGGCGATGATCGGCGCAAGTATTCACGCAAAATCCGAACAAAGCTAATTAAAAAACCGGCATTAAAAAACGCGGCATTAGCCGCGTTTTTTAATGCCGGGTCATTTGCATCTATACAAAAACCCATCTGCTACAAACTATCACTCAATAATGCGGAGGCCTCTCATCTACCCCATCACCTTCAGGTAGATCACTATCCAGTTCTTTCACTCGGGTCACCAATAGCTCATATTTAAGAAGAAGAGCATCAATCTGATTCTGCTGCCTGCAAATCACATCGTTCAACTGCTGAATCGTATCTTCTTGGTACACCAATTTGGTTTCCACTTCGACCAGGCGGTCATTATCCATAGGTTTCTCTTCCCCTTCAAAAGATGAAGGTAACGTTTTAGCATTAAAAATTAGCACCCAATAAAAAACCGCAGGAGACTACACTCACCTGCGGCTCTAGATTTGGCAGCTGTTTACTTGCTGTGACTCGATACTTACAACGAATCAGCGTTTTCTGCCAAGTACGAAGCAACACCCTCTGGTGATGCGTCCATACCCTTGTCGCCTTCTTTCCAACCAGCAGGGCACACTTCACCGTGCTGTTGATGGAAGCTCAATGCATCAATCATGCGCAACATTTCATCAATATTACGGCCTAAAGGCAGGTCATTAACCACTTGGTGACGAACAATACCCTCTTCATCAATCAAGAACGAACCACGGAAGGCTACGCCTGCCGCATCAAACTCAACATCATAAGCCTGACAAATTTCATGCTTCATATCCGCTACCAATGGATATCTTACTGGACCAATACCGCCATCATTAATGGCTGTATTACGCCACGCGTTGTGGGTAAAGACGGAATCAATAGAAACACCAATTACTTCAACACCACGCTTCTGAAAATCTTCGATACGATGATCAAATGCAATCAACTCTGAAGGGCAAACAAACGTGAAATCCAGGGGGTAGAAGAAAACAACTGCTTTTTTTCCCTTGATAGTGGCTGACAAGTTAAACCCATCAACAATCTCGCCATTACCCAACACGGCACCAGAGGTGAAATCCGGGGCAGGCTTACCTACTAATACTCCCATGTGTAACTCCTTAATTTAGTCAATTTTTCAAAATAGGGCAGGGCAAAAAACTCCCCACCTTCAAATTCTGGATAACCAATGTCACACAATGGACTCAAGCTGTCCCATTGTAATTAGCTATAGCAGTAATTAGTTACGTAAAAGTAAATGGCATCTAATGCCTAGTAGATACAATAGACTATTCCGCGGTACCTTGGGTTGCTTCTTTGACCAGCTCTATCAACTCACCCTTGGCATGCATTTCAGTCACGATGTCACAACCGCCTATTAACTCACCATTGATCCACAACTGGGGAAATGTCGGCCAGTTTGCAAATTTTGGCAGATTCGCGCGAATCTCTGGATTGGAAAGTATATCCACATAAGCAAAGCGTTCGCCGCAGGACGTCAGCGCCTCGATAGTCCGAGCAGAAAAACCGCACTGGGGCTGATCCGGAGAGCCTTTCATGTACAGAATAACCGGATTGCCTTCTACCTGCTCTCGAATGGTTTCCATAATATCCATCAATTCGTACCTCTGTAGTAATAATAGTCGACTATAAAGGTCAACTATTTTACTCCTATACCCGTCCAGCTAAAACCATTTCACTGAAAAATCTACCATCAATTTACAAATATCATGCTCTGACTATGATCTAAGTCAAATGCAAATGAGAATGGTTTGCATTTGCATTTAAGGATCACTATAGTAGCGCCTCACCATTACCCATACAGACCTTATGGAGATTAGACCAACATGTACAAGAAGCTTTTAGCCACCATCATTGGCCTCAACATTGCTGTTGCGGCACAAGCAACACCAAGTTTGGAGGAAATGTGGACGTTGATTCAGCAACAACAAGCAGAGATAACCCAGCTGAAAACTGAGCTAAGCTCCACTGAAGAACGAATCACTCAAACAGAAGTTAAAGCTGAAGCCACGTTTGCCGCCGTGGAGGAAGTCACCGCTGGCCCTATGGCCAATCTTGCTGAATGGGCGGATAAAACCAGTATCGGAGGCTACGGAGAGTTGCATTACAACAATCTGTCATCTGACAACTCTGATGCGTCAAAAGACGAAATGGATCTTCACCGTTTTGTTGTCTTTTTTGGTCACCAGTACAGTGATGATCTGAGGTTCTTCTCCGAACTCGAAGTGGAACACAGTATTGCTGGAGAGGATAAAGATGGTGAAGTAGAAATTGAGCAAGCCTTTATTGAATGGGATTACACTCAAAACCACCGAGCTAAAGCCGGTGTATTCCTCATACCCACGGGCATTATTAATGAAACCCATGAACCCGAGACTTTTTACGGGGTAGAACGAAACCCTGTTGAGAAAAACATTATTCCTGCCACCTGGTGGGAAGGTGGCATGATGTTCAGTGGTGAAATTGCTGAAGGCTTCAGCTATGACGCCGGTGTTCACTCTGGACTATTCATTGACCCCAATGAAGGAAAATCAAAAATTCGTGATGGTCGCCAGAAGGTCAGTAAAGCAAAGGCTGATGATCTGGCCTACACTGGCCGACTCAAGTACACAGGCATGCCTGGCTTGGAATTGGCAGTAACAGTCCAGTACCAGTCTGACGTCTGGCAAGGTGAAACATTTGCGGGAGAGGAAGAGGCTGATGCAACCCTCTGGGAACTACATGGCGTATACAACCACGGTCCCTTTGGCCTACGCGCACTCTATGCCCATTGGGATATCGATGACGTCATTGAATCTGTTAAAGCCGGTGCCGATGAACAGGAAGGCTTCTTCATTGAACCCTCCTACCGGCTCACTGAAAAGCTAGGTTTCTTTGCCCGCTACAGCGAATGGGATAATCAGGCCGGAGACAGCAGTGATACTGAAAAACAACAATATGATATTGGTTTAAACTACTGGCTGAATGAACGCGTAGTTTTGAAAGCAGATTACATGCATGAAGATTTTGAGGGTGGCAAACCTGAACTACATGGCTTTAACTTGGGGCTAGGTTGGAGCTTCTAATCAGCCATCATTGTCAATCCGTTAGGAGAGTCACTTCAGTGACTCTCCTTTTGGCGATTGCCCTATTCTTTTCTAGTACAATATTTTCTAGTGCAGCATTAGGTAAAGGTGTTTACCAAACAGTGCCTGAATTTCTTACTGAGGTTTTCGCCCCCGAGGAACCCCAACAGGAATACCTATGGTTAACACCAGAACTGAAAACCAGTGCTGGTGGCATCATGAAACATCGCGTACGCGGTTTGAGAGTGAGGTACTGGCGGTTAGGTGTAAAAACTGCCTGGGTTATGGAAGAAATTGGTAAGGAGTTACCTATCACCATTGGTGTCGTTGTCAATCAAGACAGTATCACTCAAAACAGTGCCAGCCAGGGCCATGTCGAACAGGTTAAGATACTCGCTTTCCGGGAAAGCCGCGGATGGGAAGTGCGCTACTCAGCGTTTACGGCCCAGTATCTGGATGCCAAGATGACGTCTGAAAAAAAACTGGATACACATATTGATGGTATAACTGGTGCCACGCTGTCTGTTCGAGCGGTAACAAAGGTTGCCACTCTGGCGCTTTTCTATCACCAACAAGTTATGTCAGCACAAGACAAGCTATTACAAAGTAAACTACCGAAAAACAAAGAGACCAGCCCTCTTGTCACAGAAACTCCGTAAAACTATTATTCTTAATCTTCGCTGGCATCGGCGCATTGGGTTATCCGTCGCCGTTATGGTGGTTTTTCTTGCCATCACCGGCCTTTTGTTAAACCACTCCCCTTCTCTCGGCCTCAGCAAACAAACCCTTCAGTACCAATGGCTGACGGACTGGTATGGCTTTGAGAGCGACAACATGAAACCCGTTGAGCGCCATGGATTTAATATTAATGAAAAATGGCTGAGCCATTCTGGGCACACCGAGTTATTTCTTAACAGTGAACCAGTGGCCAATTGCCAACCACCGCTCTTAGGAGCAGCCCATTTTCAATCGCTACTTCTCGCTCTGTGCCAGGATGCACTGGTTATTCTCACACCCGAAGGAGAGCTGGTTGAAAAACTGGATCAACTCAGTGGCCTACCAGCAGGGGCTACGGCACTTCAGGTCACTGACCAGAAAGTTTTGATCAATACCGGCAACCAAACCGTATCACTCAATATCGACACTCTGGAGCTCTTACCCGTCGATCACCATCAGAAGGGCTGGAGTATGCCCTCCCCTCTGCCGGCACAGCTCGTGGCACAATTAGACACGAGAGCCGAGCGCCCAGGAATATCACTGGAAACACTCATACTCGATCTACACAGCGGCCGCTTCTTTGGCAACGCTGGCGTACTATTTGTGGATTTGATCGGATTATTAGTGTGTCTACTCGCCTTGACCGGACTTTGGGCATGGTACAGCCACAATAAACTCCGTAAAAGCGGCGGTTAAAAGTTAACTGTTTTCATCTGACACGTACCTAAGTATTTCCTCCATATCGTCAGGAAGAATCGTCACTTCAAAGATACTCTCTGTCTCAGCCACAATACCTAATACAG
>DRHD01000190.1 GCA_011049795.1 Porticoccus sp. | reverse complement strand
GTCGCTGAGGCACCAGTCACAGCGTGATAATTGCGTTTGCTTGAGAGCTGGCATAGGGTTAACCGTAGAGTCTTTGAGTGTTAGGGAATATTTTATTCCGGTGAGTGCCATCCTTGGAAGGGCTAATTGATGAGAATATTTTTTCCGCGAATCAAGCCTTACGCCAATCACTGCCTGGCGGTAGATGATATCCATACTATTTACATTGAAGAGGTGGGTAACCCAGAGGGTGTCCCAGTGTTGTTTGTGCATGGTGGCCCAGGTGGTGGATGCACAGAAAATGATCGCCGTTTTTTTGACCCGGAAAAATATCGAATAATTTTGTTTGATCAACGAGGTAGTGGTCGATCCAAGCCACATGCAGAATTAACGGCTAATGATACCTGCGAGCTGGTATCAGATATGGAAAAAATTCGCGAGCTGATGAAGGTTGAGCAATGGGTGTTGTTCGGGGGTTCCTGGGGATCAACACTGAGCCTGGTTTATGCGCAGTCATATCCAGAGCGTGTACGGGGTATGGTTTTACGGGGAATTTTTCTCTGCCGGAAGCAGGATATTCGATGGTTTTACCAAGACGGTGCTTGTCATGTATTCCCAGATTACTGGCGGGACTCCTTAGCCCCAATTCCTTCTTCAGAGCAGGGTGATATGTTGGCCGCATATTACCAGCGCTTAGTGGGTGATAACGAGTTGACGCGAATGGCGGCGGCAAAAGCCTGGTCAATATGGGAAGGGAGATGTGCTAGTTTGCAGCCCAATCCAAGTTTGGTGGCTCATCTGGGAAGCCCGCATACGGCATTGGCGATGGCTCGTATAGAGGCTCACTATTTTGTGAATCATGCTTTTTTGGAAGACAATGAAATTATTGCCCGGGCCAATCGTTTGAAGGAGATCCCTGGCGTCATTATTCACGGACGCTACGATATGGTGTGCCCCATAGGGCAGGCATTCGATTTGCACCGTGCATGGCCGGGGTCTGTCTTGGAAGTGATTCGTGATGCTGGTCATGCTTCCAGCGAGCCTAGCACCTTGGCGGCGCTGGTTCAGGCGACAGATGATATGGTGACGACACTGGAAGATGTCTCTTGATCGGTGTTGGCTTGGCCGAGGCTGAACTACCCGGTGTTTCTACTTAATATTACTACTCAATATTTTCTTGTAAATATTTGAAGATTTTTCGGCTAGCTGCAGGTGATTTGCTTTGGGATATTTCTTTTTGTGCCTGGCGTATTAACTGCCGCAAGTGTTGCCTGTCCACCTCAGGTGACTCTTTGAGCAGTTCATCAAGGGCTTGATCTCCATCGGTAATCAGTCGGTCTCGCTGTTGTTCCAGTCGATGGAATTGCTGGCGATAAGCCTGGCTTTGGTGGTTGAAACTATCCAGGCGTTGCCTAATCGCATCACTATCAATGTTCCGCATGATCTTGCCGATATACTGTAACTGCCTGCGCTTCCCTTCACGGTTTTTTAGCCGACGGGCCAACATGATGGCATCTTCCAATAGTTCTGGCATGGAGATTTTAGCCAGTTGAGAGGAGGGTAAATCAACCAGCGTTTCTCCAATTTTTTGTAGGGCGATCATTTCACGTTTGAGGGCTGATTTACTCTTTGGTTCTTCTTCTGGGGCTTGCTCTTTTGGGTGCTCTTCGGAAAGTTGATCGTCACTCATAATATTTTAACCATAAACTATAGTTGCCAGTCCCAGGAATGAAAGGAAGCCCACTACATCGGTAATAGTGGTCAGTGCGACACTTCCAGCCAATGCGGGGTCAATTTTACAAGCTTTGAGGATGACCGGTAGTGCCGCGCCGGCCAGTGCGGCCGCAATGAGGTTGATCACCATGGCTGCCGCAATAATGACAGCAATCATTGGGTCTTTGAACCAGAGGGCTGCTATGCATCCCATGACCAGCGCCCACAACACGCCATTGAGCGCGCCTACAGCAAATTCCTTGCTGAGCAGCCATCGTAAGTTGTTTCGACTGATTTGGCCCAAAGCCATACCGCGAATCACCACCGTCAGTGTCTGGCTTCCGGCTACGCCACCCATGCTGGCAACAATTGGCATTAAAATAGCCAGAGCCACCACTTTATCGATGGTGGCCTCAAAGATATTAATGACGGCAGAGGCAAGGATGGCTGTCATCAGGTTCACGCCGAGCCAAATAGCACGGCGGGGTGCAGTACGACGGATAGACGCGAAGGTTTCTTCTTCGTCGCTCAATCCAGCTAGGCCGAGTAGTGAGTGGTCGGCATCATCCATAATGACATCCACCACGTCATCAATAGTGATACGCCCCAGTAATTTGTTGCTCTCATTGATTACCGGCGCAGAAACCCAGTTGTGTTTTTCAAACAAGTGGGCTACTTCTGAGTCGGGCATATCGGCGGGAATAGCCTCGACTTTAGTTATTGTGATTTCGCGTACGGTAATGTTGGGGCTTGATGTGAGCAGTTTACTTAAAGGCAAAATTCCCAGAAAAGTATCTTCCCGGTTAACCACGAAGAGGCTATCAGTGGTCTGTGGGATTTCTTCGTGGCGGCGAAGGTAACGTAAAACCACATCAAGGGTCATGTCTGGCCGGACGGTGATGGTGTCCGTATTCATCAGCCCGCCAGCCGTGTCCTCGTCATAAGTGAGAACGGTTTCCACACGTTGGCGGTCCTGAGTAGTCATGGCTTGCAAGACTTCAGGGATTACTTTTTCTGGGAGCTGCTGAAGGATATCCGCCACATCGTCAGGGTCGAGACCTTCGGTTAGTGAGGCTACCTCGTGGCTTTTCATTTCCTTGAGGATTTCACCTCGGAGCTCTTCGCTGAGCTCTCCGATTACCTCGCCTTCAAACTCCGTGTCGACCAGATACCACAGTACGCGGCGTGCCTTGGGTGGTGCGGATTCAATTTGGTCGGCAATATCTGCAGGCGTCAGGTCGTTCAGCATATGGCGCAATAAGCGTATATTACTGGAATCCATCAGCTCATTAACGCTGGCTAGCTGTGATAGCTGGCTGACTTTTTCGTTGGGCGCCTGCATGGGTGGTAATTCCTGGCTACCGTTGTAGAAGAACGATAGTTTATAGGCGGGAGATAAAAATTTATAGCATTATCAGCAGGATGGACAGGATTGTTTGTTGTCTTTGAGGGGCGTTTGTTTTGGGGCTATTGTTCTTCATCAAAGCGGTTTGCTATGAGTTGCTCAACATCTCTGTGTGCTTTTTTTGCATCATCCCCTTCAAAGTGAAAGTATAGGGTTGTTCCTTGACTGGCCGCTAGAAGCATTAAGGACATCACGCTTTTGGCGTCCACCAGCTTGTCGGGCTTTCGACCTGTTTTGATCATGCAACCATACTTTCCAGTCGTCGTTGCCAGCTTGGCCGCGGCGCGTGCATGCAGTCCCAGCTTGTTGATGATAGTAAGTTCTACGCAAATCATGGGCGACATAAAAGCCTGTGGTTGGTATCTCTGTCAAGTGCTGAGGGGGCAAGTGGGGTCAAGTGAGCTCCCTGTGTCGAACCTGTGTGTTCGGGTATTGGCTGCCAAAGTATTCACCCAGTGTGTTGCTAATATATACAGAGCGGTGTTGGCCACCAGTACAACCTATGGC
>DRHD01000189.1 GCA_011049795.1 Porticoccus sp. | reverse complement strand
AGATGTGTATAAGAGACAGCTGCTATGGCTGATATCAAAGCACTCCAACCGCTCGGGGAGTTCGTCTAACCCCAATACTTCCTGCAATGCTTCCATCCGCTGTAATGCATTTTGCCGAGAGGCAATTCGGCCCTGAAGGTTTTGCTGAGCTGTACGCTCTGCCAGTTCTGTCCATTTGGCCCGAGTACCACGCCCTCGATATTTAAGGGCGATCTTGCGCTCGGCTACACTCGAAATGGCGGCAGCCAGCAGTTCGGTATCCTCGATTTTTTCGTTAACAATAATTTCTTTGGGAAAGTCGCCCCTTGCGCCCTCACGCAAATAATATTGGGGGACGAAATTGGCCAATACATCGGCGGGCGTTGTGGCCAACGGGACTTTCGGGTAAAAACTGCGACTGCCTAGAATTCGTCCCTGTCGGATATAAAGTGCATGCACACAACCCTGGGCGCCCTCTTGGGCTACGGCCAATACATCGATAGAACCACTGCCCGACTCCACCACCTGTTCCGCTTGAATGGTTCGCAAGGCGGTGATTTGATCACGGGTACTGGCTGCCCGCTCAAAGGCCAACTGCTGTGACGCTTTGTCCATCTCTCGCTCAAGCTCCCGGATCAGCCGGTCACTTTTCCCCTCTAGAAACATACCGGTGTGGCGTACGTCTCGTGCGTAGTCCTCTTCACTCACCAGACCGACACAGGGCGCGGTGCAACGCTTGATCTGATACTGCAAACAAGGTCTGGACCGATTTTTAAAGACACTGTCTTCGCATTGGCGAACCTGAAAGGTTTTCTGCAAAAAGTTCATGCTCTCGCGGACAGAATGGACATTGGGGAATGGCCCAAAATAGCTTCCGGACTTCCTTTTACTGCCCCGGTGAAATGATAGCTGTGGATAGACGTCCCCATCTGAAAGAAAGATGTAGGGATAGGATTTATCGTCTCTCAGCAAAATATTATAGGGCGGGTGGTTTTGTTTAATGAGGTTCTGTTCCAGTAACAGCGCCTCGATTTCTGTCTGGGTAATGGTGACATCAATAGTCGCAATACGACTGACAAGCGCTGCTGTCTTGGGTGCCAAACCCGTCTTACGAAAATAACTGGCTACCCTTTTGCGCAGGTTTTTTGCCTTGCCCACATAAAGCACAGCACCATCTTCACCAAACATCTGGTAAATGCCAGGTCTCTGGGTAAGTTGTTTTAGGAAAGGCTGATGATCGAAAGGCATGGCAGCCATTCTACACGGTTAAATTAAAGGGCTGGAGGGAGAGAGTAGAGTTAGGGGTTAAATCACTTCAGAAGGGTCCACAAGCCCGTATTTAACGGCGGCCAGCGTCAGTTCAACATCGTTAGTTACGCCAAGCTTTTCGTAGATTCGGTATTTGTAGGTATTGATGGTTTTTGGACTAATACTGAGCGTTTCTGCCACCTCATTGGCACGTTTCCCCCTGGTAATTAATTCCGCGATTTGTAGCTCCCGTTGAGACAGTTCAGATAGAGGGGACTTGGCGTCGAGGGAAAGGCCGTTGACCACCAGCATCTGGGCAAGCTGAGGACTAATATAAACTTTGCCCGACAATACTGTCTGCACCGCCACCTTAATTTCCTCGGAATCGGTGGTTTTAGTGATGTAACCCGAAGCGCCTGCTTTTAGTAATACGGCGGGATAGACCTCGTCATTAAAGGCACTGACAACGATCACCTTGGTGTCTGGATGCTTGGCAAGAATCCGTTGCGTTGCCTCCAGGCCACCTATTCCGGGCATACGAATGTCCATAAACACGACGTCGGGGGCCAGTTTTCTGACTAATGTTATCGCTTCCTCGCCGCTTGAAGCCTGAGCAACAACGATTATATCTGGCACATCGTCAAGCAAACGGCATATACCCAATCGAATCAGGTCGTGGTCATCTACAACTAGGACTGTTTTCAATACCTGCTTAGACGCCATACACCGACTATCCCTGTTACCGTCGCTCACACTACCACTGACACTTTTTATTGGCTATAAAATACAGTGTTAAGTGGTGATTTGTTGTAATCCTGTTGTCTTTTTATTGTAGCTTTGCTGTAACAATGTTTGCTGTAACAATGATCGGGTTAATCGGCCAACAATGCCTTGGCTAATGCTCTGGTTAATGCGCTCAACGATAGACTCGTGGTTCAATTTCCAGAGAAATACCAAATTTATCTGCTACAGATGCCTGAATATCCGAAGCCAGTGACAGTAACGCAGCACCTGTGCCACCGCTATTCACTAGGACCAGTGACTGCTGTTGATGAACGCCAACGCCATGTTGCTTAAAGCCCTTCCAACCCGCCTGCTCTACCAACCAGCCAGCTGCCAGTTTTTCACGGCCGCCGACCTGATGATAGCCCACCAGTTGTGGGTACTGTTGACGTAACGTCTCAGCCTGCTCTTTACTGATCACGGGATTTTTAAAGAAGCTGCCTACATTGGGAATATCTTCCGGGCTGGGCAGCTTACTCCGACGAACAGCGCACACTGCATCCGACACACGCTTAGCCGTTAATTCAGATTCGTCTATGCCATCGAGTGCTTTCTGTAACGCGGGGTAATCAAGGCAAAGATCCATTTTGGAGGAAAGAACGAACGTAATGGCAGTAATGGCGTATTGATCTCGACCCGATTGCTTAAAAATACTGTCTCGATAACCAAACTGACACTCCGACGCATCCATCACCCGTTGCTCGCCCGTTGCCAGGTGAATTGCCTCAAGGGATAAGAAGTACTGGCTCAGCTCAACGCCATAGGCACCAATATTTTGAATAGGTGCTGCACCGGCAAGACCGGGTATGAGAGAAAGGTTTTCCAGACCAAACCAGCCCTGCTCAAGGGTCTTTAGTACCAATTGATGCCAGTTTTCGCCCGCACCTACTCTTACTACTCGCTGGTCTTGCTCCTCGGAAACCAGTTCGATACCGGGGATCGCCATCTGAACAACCAAGCCACTCAAATCCCGAGCCAGTACCACATTGCTGCCACCACCCAAGAGCGTGATAGGTAGCCGATGTTGGCGTGACCAGGCCAGCACCTCACACAAGTCACTTTCAGTACTCACCTGGCAGAAATTTTCTGCAAAAGACGATAATGCCAGTGTGTTGTAGCGTTGCAGAGAAACTTGCTGCTCGATCTTCAGCATCAGCCTAGCCGATCACGTAAGTGAGAGAGAAGACCAGAAGCAGCCTCTTCTACCAGATCAAGAACAAATTCAAAGCCTTCATCTCCGCCGGCATAGGGATCGGGTACTTCTTTGAGATCACTGCCACCAAAATCGAGAAACAACCCAAGGTGACCTTTAAATTCGGGTAATGACAGTGCCTGTAGATCCCAAAGATTTTGGTTATCCATGGCCAAAAGGTAGTCAAACTCCAGGAAGTCCTCTGGCCGAACCTGACGGGCACGCAAGTGGCTGAGGTCGTGGTTGCGTGAAAGTGCTGCAGCACTGGCTCTTTCATCCGGGGCCTTACCAATATGCCAGTCGCCGGTACCTGCTGAGTCAACGATAATACTCTCTTGCAAGCCTGCTTCTGCCACCATGGTTTCAAATATTCCGTGCGCTGTGGGTGAGCGACAGATATTACCCAAGCATACAAACAGTACCTTCACAGGCATCACATTCATCGGCATCACATTCACTGACATCAAAGTAATTCCTTGTCCAGCAGGTCGATTACCCGCTGTAAATCTTCGTCGGTATCTACCCCGCCGGGGACAGGAGCCATCGCCTCAGCTACATGAATGCGTATGCTGTTCCACATAAAGCGAAGTTGCTCAAGGCATTCCAAGGCTTCAATAGGTGCCACAGGCCATAGAATGAAATGGTTTAGCGTAGCCACTCGATAGGCGTAAATACCAATATGTCGCATGGGTAGCATGACAGCAGCCATGGCTTTAACCCTGTTCTCTGTATGATCACGCGGCCATGGCACGGGTGCACGGCTAAAGTACAGCGCCATCCCCTGACTATCGGTCACGACCTTAACAATATTAGGGTTGGAGAAATCAGCATCATTCTCAATAGGCTCAGACAAAGTAGCGACACCTGCCGCTTGGCAGCTCGCCAGATTCTCAGCCACTTGATCTATAACCTCTGGTGGAATCAGCGGTTCATCGCCCTGAACATTGACAATAATGTGCTCATCAGAAAACCCGTATTGGCTTGCCACCTCTTGTAGCCGATCAGTACCGGATTTATGGTCAGCCGAGGTCATACAAACCTCTCCACCGAAACCACGTACTTCATCAGCAACACGCTGATCATCGGTAGCTACGATCACTTGTCCGGCGTGGCTCTTTTTTGCCTGCTCATAGACACGCTGGATCATAGATTTTCCGGCAATATCCTTCAGTGGCTTACCCGGTAAGCGGGTCGAGGAAAACCGGGCGGGAATAACGACGGTGAAGTCCACAGTAAATGACATAGCTAGCCCCATAGTCACTCAAACTCTCTTTGTTAGGCGACCGACAGCGTCGGTAAGTTTGTTAAGAAAATCCGTATCAGGTACAGCAACCACATCAAGCACCCAGACTTTATCATTCGCGATACCATGACATTTCACTGCATCTTTTGCGGTGATAATGACAGGCAGGTTGTCATCAAAGAGTAGCTCATCACCCTGGAAATCATGGTGATCTGGCCAGGTGTGCAATTGCACCTCAAATCCTAGCTGTTCAAGGGTGGTTGAAAACCGCTGAGGATTCCCGATACCTGCGACCGCATGAATCTGACGACCATCCGCCCAATCTTGTGGTTGGAGCTGCTGACCAGAAACCAAATGTCTAAATTGTGCTGGTTCAATTTTTAACTGGAAATGGTTCTCAATACAGTCGTCTAAATAACCCGGATTTAAACTACCGGGCTCTAAATTAGAGCGCCCTGAATCATTACTGTTGTGCACGGTACCGTTGGGCACGGTACTGCTGGGTAGAGTACGGTTAATCAAAATAAAGTCGGCCTGTGTCAAACGACTTACTGGTTCACGCAGAGGACCCGCGGGAAGACAATGGCCATTACCAAACCCCCTACCTCCATCCACAACAACAATCTCAATATCTCTGGGCAGCCGGTA
>DRHD01000188.1 GCA_011049795.1 Porticoccus sp. | reverse complement strand
TGACGCGATAAGTCCCTAGGAGGGCGATCACCTACACTAGGGACCTTAATGGTTTCATCGGGACCCGCCAATTTAGCCAGAGCACAGGCGTACTTGATTTTTAGATCTTCCGCATGAGCAGTTGGGGTTCGCAAAGCATGCGCAATATCATTAGTTACCTGATCGCCCGCTATGGGGATCACCCCAGTATGGCGAATTGCACCATCAGTAAAGATGGCGATATCTGTTGTCCCGCCACCAATATCCACCAGACACACACCCAGCTGTTTTTCATCTTCAGTGAGCACTGCATAGCTGGATGCCAGTTGCTCCAGAATAATGTCGTCTACTTCAAGCCCACACCGGCGAATGCATTTTTTGATGTTCTGAGCAGCATTTGCCGCACAGGTCACTAGATGTACTTTCGATTCCAACCGTACACCCGACATTCCCAGCGGCTCACGCACACCTTCCTGATTATCAATAATGAATTCTTGCGGCAATACATGAAGTATTTCCTGATCGGCAGGAATTGCTACAGCCCGAGCGGCATCAATCACTCGCTCAATATCCAGGGGCAATACTTCGCGATCCCGAATGGCGACTATTCCGTGAGAATTTAGGCTCCGAATATGGCTACCTGCAATTCCTGCATAAACAGAATGAATATGGCAACCCGCCATCAGCTCAGCCTCTTCAATGGCCCGCTGAATGGAATGCACCGTAGACTCGATATTAACCACCACTCCCTTCTTCAAACCGGAAGAGGGGTGCAGCCCGGTACCCACAATTTCAAGAGAGCCGTCGGGTCCTGCTTGCCCAACAATGGACACCACCTTGGAAGTACCGATATCCAGACTAACAATCAATTGCTCTTCATTGGAGTTCGCCATTTTTCGACCTCATGCTTGGCCCGGAAGACCCGGTGCCACTATTAATACTGATATTTCTTTCAGTTGTACGGCTGAAATTTTTTCTGCCCACTGCACAGCAACACCGTTGTCATAACGGACATCCACTCGGGCAATTCGCCCAACCTGTGTTTTTAACGCCAGCTCCCAAACCACCAAAAACCTACGCATTTTTTCCATCACCTGACCACGACCAACGACCAACTCAAGGCCATTTTCAAGACTCAGCCACCAAGCTCCACGCACATCTCGCTTCAGTGCAACAATCTTCAAACCCGATGGCAGCAACAACTGAGCCACTTCTCGGTAGGCTTTCATTAATGATCGCTCGGTATGCACCTGACCCTGCAAAAGAGGCAAATGCATTAGATCGCTGTTATCTCCAATCTCCAGCATTTCGCCTCGACTATTTAGAAAACCATGCCCACCCCATCGTGCAATTGCCACTTCCTCAACTACATTGATCACTAGCCCTCCGGGCCACTGGCGACTAACAGCAACTTGTTCAATCCAGGGGTGCAGCTCCAGCTGGTGACGTATTTTTGCCAAGTTCAAGCTGAGAATGCCCCCATTGATCAGCGGCTCCACCATCGCTTGAACATCCCCCTGATCCACATGGGTAAACTCCCCTTTTACCCCGATCACTCCAATCGGCACATCAAGCTTCTGAAACAATCGATCGCCACCCCACAGCAACCCAGCCACAACACTAACCAATGCCAACAAGGACAGACTGCGAGTCAACCAGCGCAGGCGCTCACGCAACGGCAAATGTTCATTCTGCCGTCTTGCCCCTTTACCCTGAAGACTGTTTGCCGTCATGACTTAGCTCTCAATACCTATTCACAAAACTAAACCGTTAAAACCTAACGCTCAAAAGCTAGCTACTAGCTAGAAAGACGTATCCAAAATCCTCAACACCAAATCATCAAAACTATAACCAGCCTCAGCTGCAGCCATCGGCACCAAACTGTGATCAGTCATTCCAGGGATGGTGTTCACCTCAAGTAAGAAAAAATCACCGGCCTCATTGGCCATCACATCTACCCGACCCCAGCCACTACAGCTCAAACTATTAAACGCTGCACGTGCCAACTGCCTTAGCTCGGCTTCCGCCTCCACATCCAAACCACAAGGGCATAAATAGCGAGTATCATCAGCAAGATACTTGGCGTCGTAGTCATAAAAAGCGTGATCGGTTTCCAGCTTAATAGACGGCAGCATTTCGTCACCTAGAACGGCCACGGTGTATTCAGCCCCAACAATCCATTGTTCCGCGATGACGCTACTATCCAGTTTTGCTGCGGCTTGCCATGCTTCTCTCAATGCATCTTTGCTATCAGCACGAGTCATCCCAAGACTAGATCCTTCATGGGATGGCTTAACCATCACAACACCGCCCAGTGAATCCAAGGTTTCCTGCCAATCAGTATTTTTACTCAGCACGGCAAACTTTGGTGTGGGTAACCCCACCCCCTTCCAGAATTGTTTACTGTGTAATTTATCCATCGCCAGCGCCGAGGCGAACACACCGCTCCCTGTGTATGGCAGACCCAGAAATTGCAATGCACCCTGAAGACTCCCATCTTCACCACCAGGGCCATGCAACATAATCAGCGCTCGGTCTAAGCGGTGTGCTGGCAACTGCTGTAATAAGTCAGCACCCACATCAATAGGCACCACCTCAACACCACAACGATGCAAAGCCTTTATCACGGCCTGTCCCGAAAGCAGCGAAATATCGCGCTCAGCTGAAGTGCCTCCATAAAGCACGCCAACCCGGCCATATTTCTGTTTCATTGCATCACTAACTACCATCATCAAATTTCTCTATACCAACTTTCTTTCGGCTAGATTTTTCACCAGTTTGCCAACACTGCCCGCACCCTGAGTGATCACAATATCTCCCCCCTGGACGACATCCTTTAGGACATCTCCCACCTCGTCGATACCTGAAACATAGATAGGATCCACTAACCCCCGCTGACGGATACTCCGGCACAATGCACGACTATCCGCACCAGGAATCTCCTGTTCACCCGCTGAATACACCGCCAACAACAGCACCACATCACAACTGGAAAGAACCTGTACAAAATCCTCATAGAGGTCCCGAGTTCGGGTATATCGGTGAGGCTGAAACACCATAACCAACCGCTTGTCCGGCCAACCTTCACGTACGGCTTTAATGGTTGCAGCAACTTCTCTGGGGTGGTGACCATAATCATCCACCAACATGGCTACTCCACCGAGAACGGGGTACTCCCCATAAATCTCAAAACGACGCCCGACACCTTGAAAGTCTGCCAACCCCGACTGAATGGCTTCATCAGACACCCCTTCATCAGTGGCCACAGCAATAGCAGCAACGGCATTTAATACGTTGTGTACTCCAGGGATATTCATCTCTATAGCCAACGGCTTTAGCTGACCGGGGCGATAGACGACAAAACGGCTTTGGCGCTGCTTCATCGCCACCTCATCAATACGAAAATCAGCGTCTTCAGCAAAGCCATAGGTCAACACCGGGCGAGAGACATCCGGCAAAATATCACGAACTACCGGGTCATCAATACAAAGCACTGCTAGCCCGTAAAATGGCAAGTTATGAAGAAACTCAACAAAGGTTTTCTTCAATCGGTTGAAATCAAAATCATAGGTTTCCATATGGTCGGCATCGATATTGGTCACGACCGCCACCATAGGTTGTAAGTGGAGGAAGGAAGCATCACTCTCATCAGCCTCCGCCACCAGATAACGGCTTTCTCCCAACTGGGCATTGGCGCCAGTGCCCTTGACCAACCCGCCAATCACAAAGGTGGGCTCCTTGCCTTCAGCAGCTAATATTGATGCCAACAAACTGGTTGTGGTGGTTTTCCCATGGGTACCTGCCACTGCAATACCATGCCGATAACGCATCAATTCGGCTAGCATTTCTGCCCGACGAACTACCGGGATACGTTGCTCCCGTGCGGCGATAATTTCCGGGTTATCCATGGTTACGGCTGAGGATTTCACCACCACATGGACATCGTTAACATTAGTCTCAGCATGGCCAAGCTGAATCGTTGCACCAAGCTGCTTCAAACGCCGGGTATTGTTGTTTTCACCCAAATCAGAACCAGAAATTTTATAGCCTTGATTGAGTAGCACCTCAGCAATTCCGCACATGCCACTGCCACCGATACCAACGAAGTGGATGCGGCGAATACGGCGCATTTCCGGTACTTGGTAAATACCTTCACTGCTCACGACACACCTCCATGCAAACGTCGGCAATAGCTTCGGCAACATTGGGTTTTGCCAGCTGCCGAGCACTCACCGCCATCGAACGCAACTTCTTCTTGTCCCCCAGCCACGAGCTCAATACCGCCGCCAGTTTTTCAGCGGTGATATCCGCCTGCTGAATTAACTCAGCGGCACCTTGTTTCACCAGCCACTCACCATTTCGAGTTTGATGGTCATCAATCGCGTGCGGATAAGGAACCAGTATGGCGCCCACACCAGCAGCGGCTACCTCAGAAACAGTGAGCGCCCCGGCACGACAAACCACCAAGTCAGCCCAACTATAGGCCTCGGCCATATCAGTAATAAAGGGTTCTATTTGAGCTTTTACGGCTGCCGCCTGATAAGCCTCTTCAGTGACTGCCACATGCGCCTTGCCACACTGGTGTCGCACCTCCAACTGCAAGCTTTCCGGTAACAGTGCCAAAGCTTCCGGTATCTGCTGATTGATCGCTAAAGCACCCAAGCTCCCACCCAGCACTAGCAACCGTAGAGGACGATCACCTTGAGCGATGCGCTGCTCTGGCTCAGCTATCTGCTCAATTTCTTTACGGACAGGGTTACCTGTCCACTCACCTTTAGGCAGAGCGCCAGGGAAGGCTTCCAATACTCTATTTGCTATTTTTGCCAGTAGCTTATTGGTTGTTCCAGCGACGGCATTCTGTTCATGAATAACCAATGGCAGCCCCAATATTTTTGCTGCCAAACCACCAGGGCCAGATGCAAAGCCACCTAGGCCCAACACCGCGTCTGGGCCCTCACGACGAATAAGGCCAACGGCCTGCCACAGGGCTCTAATTAAGAGAATCGGCGCTTTTAATAACTTAACCACGCCTTTGCCACGCAAACCTTCCACATCGATGTAGTTGATCGGAAACTGGCTAGCAGGCACCAGCTCTGCCTCAATACCGCGACGGGTACCGAGCCAGCTCACTGTAATGCCACGAGCACGAAGCTCTTGCGCCACCGCTAACGCGGGGAACACATGGCCTCCAGTACCACCTGCCATCACCATCACCTTATTACATCTCCGCTCTGTCACGTCTCACCTGCTTCGCTACCGCTGGGGCATTGTCCATCTCCCGGCTAATTCGCAACACCAACGCCACCATTGCGCTGCAGATCAATAGGCTGCTCCCGCCATAACTGATAAACGGCAAGGTCAGCCCTTTGGTTGGCAGTAACCCGGAGGTAACACCAATATTGATAAATGCCTGGCCCGCCAACATCATGGCAATACCAAAACAGCTATAAGCAGCGAACCAGTCCTGCCGACGTAGTGCTTTTTTAGCCACATGAAAGATGCGAGACACCAGTAAAACGAAAAGCCCGATAACAACCGCAACACCCAGTAACCCAAATTCTTCAGCGTAAATAGCAAAGATAAAGTCAGTATGTGCTTCCGGTAAATAAAACAGTTTCTGCACACTGTTGCCCAAGCCGACACCCAACCATTCACCACGACCAAATGCGATCAATGACTGGGTCAGCTGATAACCCGTGTTGTACTGATCAGCCCAAGGGTCTAGAAAGGTCACCAATCGCTGCACTCGATAGGGCGACATCAAAGCAATTCCAGCCAAACCGGATACACCCAACACCAGTAGTGCGCTAAATTGCCACAACCGAACGCCCGCAATAAATAACATCCCCAATACGGTGCCACTCATCACCACGGCGGAACCGAAGTCCGGCTCTAACAACAGCAGAAAGATCATCACACCCAGAACAGCGACTGGCTTCATAAAGCCTTGCCACTGCACTCGCAACTGGCGCTGATGGCGCTCCAGATAACCCGCCATAAAGAGAATCACCACAAACTTGGCCAGCTCAGATACTTGCAGGTTAATCGGACCCATTGGAATCCAGCGCTGGCTACCATTAACCTTACGGCCAATGCCGGGAATCAGCACAGCAAGCAACATAAGCAACGTGAGCAGTAGCAGCGGCACGCCATAGCGATACCAAATTCTTGAGGGCACACTGAGAAAGACCACGGCAACCGTGAGCGCCATGGCCAGAAACATAAGATGTCGCTTGAGGTAAAAGAACTCATCACCGTAGCTATGCTCAGCAAAGCTAATAGAAGCCGAGCTAATCATCACCAAGCCAATACTGACAATGGCCAAGGTAGCCAACAGCAGTGAACGATCAAGACCATCAATAAAATCAACAATAGAGGGTAGCCTTAGAGATAGCGCGGTCATCGCAACGCCCCCACTACTTTTGCAAACTGTTCGCCACGGTCTTCAAAACCACTGAACATATCAAAACTAGCGCAGGCAGGAGACAACAGCACCACATCACCCGCTTCAACAACCTGTTGCGCGGCTTCCACAGCACTCTGCAAGCTGGTAGCAAAAACGGTGGGCACTCTGCCGCCTACCGCATCATCAATGACAACTGCATCTTCACCCAACAGCACCAACTGTTTTACTTGGCCTGTCATCGCATTGGCGAGCGGCGAAAAATCCTGCCCCTTACCCTGCCCGCCGGCAATCAACACCAGGTTGCTCTCTCCCGCCAACCCTCTGATCGCAGCCAACGTAGCGCCTACATTGGTTGCTTTGGAATCATTGATATAAGTGACACCCGCTAAATTTTTCACTGTCTGGCAGCGATGAGACAGCCCTCGAAACTGACGCAACACCGACAACATATCAGCCATGGGCAATCCTATGGCCGAGCCCAGCGCCAATGCAGCCAAGGCATTCTGGGTATTATGGCGGCCCTTAATACCCAGCTCTGCTTCTGGCATTAATCGCTCAAATTGATAGGACAACCAAGGCTCGCCATCTTGGTCCAGCAGTCCGAAGCCACCGAAATCAGGCTTATCAAGACCGAAGCTCCACCGCTTCACCGCATCACTCACGAGCGGGACACTAAGCTTATCCTCGCGGTTGACAACTACCTGTCTTGTCCCGTTAAAGATTCGGTGTTTGGCCTGGTGATAATCGAGCAAGCTATTGTAGCGATCCATATGGTCAGGACTGATGTTCAGCACCGTCGCCACCTCAGCGTTTAACCCATAGACTGACTCAAGCTGGAAGCTGGAGAGCTCTAATACATAGAGCTCCGTAGCTTCATCTAGCAACGCAAGAGCTGGCACGCCAAGATTACCGCCCACACCTGCTGCGACACCTGCCGCAATACACATCTCACCCAGTAACGTAGTCACCGTGCTTTTGCCATTTGAACCGGTGATCGCAACAATGGGCGCATTGGCTGCCCGCGCGAATAGCTCAATATCACTAATGACCGATATGCCAGCCTTAAGAGCAGACTGAATAGCTCGGTTTTGACGTGAGAGCCCAGGACTGAGAACAACCTCGTCCGCCCCATCAAAACTGTCCATTGCCAGTTCACCCAGAGCTACCGGCACTTCCGGCAACTCGGCTTTCAATTGCTCAAGACAAGGCGGCTGCATACGAGTATCAAGCATCACAAAACGCTCACCCATTTGCGACAAATGACGCGCCACAGACAAACCCGTAGTGCCGATACCGACTACTACTTTCAGTTTGCTACTGGCTATCAATTGCGTCATTGCCATACCCTATAACCCTGCCGCTTAACGCAGCTTCAAGGTCGCCAAACCAAACAGCACCAGGATCACGGTAATAATCCAGAATCGGACTATGACTCGTGGCTCCGGCCAGCCTTTTAATTCAAAGTGATGATGGATTGGTGCCATGCGAAATATTCTGCGACCAGTCAACTTGAAGGAAGCCACCTGCATAATTACCGACACCGTCTCCAGAACGAAAATACCACTCATAATGAAAAATACGATTTCATGACGCACTATTACCGCTATCACTCCCAATGCTGCACCCAGCGACAGCGCGCCCACATCACCCATAAATACCTGAGCGGGGTAAGTGTTAAACCACAAGAAGCCGAGACCTGCGCCCCCCAAAGCAGCGCAGAACACTCCCAACTCGCCTGCTCCCTCAACGTAGGGAATATGCAGGTACTCAGCAAACTGGACATTGCCCACTAAGTAGGCGATGACACCGAGAGCACCACCCACCAATACTGTCGGCATAATGGCGAGGCCATCTAGACCATCGGTAAGATTGACGGCATTACTACTACCTACAATGACCAGATAAGAAAGCACCACATAGAAAACACCCAGCGGTATGGCCACTTCCTTGAAAAACGGTACTATCAACTCATTTTCTGCTCCGGTGCTACCGCTTTGATAAAGATAGATCGCGGCACCCAAACCAGCTACTGACTGCCAAAAATATTTCCATTTTGCAGGCAAACCCCGGGAATTTTTTTCCACCACCTTGCGATAATCATCTGCCCAACCCACAGCACCAAAAATGGCGGTCACTGCCAATACCACCCAGACATAATGGTTAGACAAATCAGACCAAAGTAATGTACTTACAAAAATTGAGATCAGGATCAACGCCCCACCCATGGTTGGGGTGCCTGATTTACTCAAATGACTCTGAGGGCCATCGGTTCGAATCGACTGGCCAATTTGGAGGTAATTCAGCCGCCTGATCATGGCTGGACCAAACAACAGAGAAATACCTAGAGAAGTAAGGACGCCCAAAATGGCCCTAAACGTTAGATATTTCACCACGTCAAACGCGGTAAAATATTGTGCTAGGTAATCAGCCAACCAAAGCAACATAACTACTGTTCTCCCGATTCCGTTATCTGCTTCACAACATCTTCCATGGTCATGAAGCGCGACCCCTTCACCAAAACCACAGCATCAGGACCAAGCAGTGTTTTAAGGTGCTCGCTCAGTGCATCTTTATTCTCAAAGTGTTTGCCGCCCGCACCAAATTCATGGATAGCGTTGACACAGAGAGGACCCACTGCCAGAAAGCTCTCAACACCCTGAGCTGCCGCATAGCGACCAATATCAGCGTGCAAGCTGATCTCCTCATCGCCCAATTCGCCCATATCGCCCAAGACCAGAATGTGGCGACCACGAAACTTCACCAGAGTATTAATAGCGGCCCTCACTGAACCTGGATTCGCGTTATAGGTGTCGTCAATAACATAAG
>DRHD01000187.1 GCA_011049795.1 Porticoccus sp. | reverse complement strand
TATCAGTGAAGCGGCCAGCGGAATTAGCAAGCTGGTGGATGCCGTGCTAGAGGAGGCTTGATATAACAGTGAGTGATAATCAGAAAAATCCTTTTTGGCAATATTCCCTGGCCCTCTATGGTCGACCCAAGGTGGCAGAATGCTGCTTGAGTTATCAGGACAGTGAAGGGGCTAACGTCAATCTTCTACTATTTTGCTGCTGGTTGGGTTTCAGTGGGCAGCGACTTGAACCCGCGGCGCTGGAGAAGGCGAGGTCTTTGATTGAGGAGTGGGATCTACAAGCAGTACAAAAATTGAGAGCCATTCGCCGATTTTTGGTGTCATCACAATCGGCCCTTGGTGTAATGGTGAAGAGTGATGTGGTTAAGGGTGAGATGATTCAGTCGCTTCAGCAGGTGGAACTGATGGCAGAGCAGGTTGTCCAAAATGCTCTCTACGATTGGTGGTTAAAAGAGAGTTTCTGTGAGACCAATGACCCCAGGATTGTGTTGCAGGCAATAAATTTAAACACCTATTTGGATACGCTAGGCTGTCAGCCTGTAATGGCCGACAGCCCGTTACTCTGTCCGCTAGACGAATCGCAGACCTCAGCGTAATTTTACGTTAATATGCCCGATCTATTTGGATCGTCAACGAAGGAAACTTTTATGAAATTTAAATTCCTGGTGCTCGCCTCGACAATAGCGGTCACTCTGACAGCTTGTGATAAACAGCAGGAGGAGGCAAATACTACGCAAGACAAAGCGCAGGCTGAAGTGGTATTTGATACTCAGATAAAGAAATTCAGCTATGTGGTTGGTGTCGATATGGGCGGCCAGCTGCGTACCTCAGATATTCAAATAGACCGTGAAGCCTTTGCTCTTGGTTTGTCTGATTCTCTGGATAGTCATCCACCTCGGATTGCCAAAGAAGAGTTAGAAGGCGTTGTTCAAGCCTTCCATGATGAGCAGCAAACTAAGATAAAGCAGAATGAAGATGCCATGCGTTCTGTCTCAGAAAGCAATATAAAGGCCGGCTCTGCTTTCTTGGCCGAAAACTCGACCAAAGATGGGGTTAATACTACGGAGAGTGGTTTACAGTATAAAGTGATTACAGCGGGCAATGGCGCCATGCCAACAGCCGACAGCCGTGTGGAAGTCAATTATCGTGGCACTTTGATCGATGGCACTGAATTTGATGCTTCAACGAAGCATGGTGGTTCAGTTGAGCTCAATGTTAGCGAAGTTATTCCTGGCTGGACTGAAGCACTTAAGCGGATGAAAGAGGGCGCCAAGTGGGAATTGTATCTTCCATCGGAGCTTGCCTATGGTCCACAGGGTACAGGTGGGATTATTGGTCCAAGTGCTACCCTGATTTTTGAAGTGGAGCTGCTCAAGGTTTTGGGTGCTGAATAGGTATTTTTACCTAGGTCTTAATAAACCAAGCAGTAATAAAAAAGGCCCGTGAGGGCCTTTTTTATAGATCGGTTTTGATGTGTACCACATCGTGATTGAGCTATTTTAGGCCTTATTCATCACCTTTTCGCTATGGGCGGTATGTAATACTTCAATCATTTGGTCTTCTGCGGCCAGCCGTGCTTCGAGTGATTCACCCAGTTGTGATAGGTCTGTCGCCAGTGTTTTGAGGTCATCTGTTTCGAGATACTTGTCATTAAAGTCTAGAGTCACCTCAGTGGTGGCATCAATGGTCTCTAACAGGCCATTGGCAGCCTCTAGACCCTGACTATCCTGAAGTTCCTTGCCTTCCTGAACCAATTGATCGTAAATTTCAAAATGTCCGGCAGATGTGTAGTCCACCAGAATTTCACAAAAATCCTTCAGCTTTTCACGGTGTACGGAGTTTTTACTGTCAAAATCGTGGATGTCTCCAAGCGCACAAAACTCAACCAGAACATCTCGCCGTTCTTCTAGCCAGCGGTCAATCAGGGTGCTAACGCCCCCCCAGCGTTCTTGAGCAGATTTACAGTTCTTAAGCATATACAGCAGCTTTTTTTATGGGTTCACCCCAGCATATGCAAACAGTAACAGCGTGACAAGGGCTTAACGAACCCCGGCAGGGAAGATGGTTGCTTATTAAGGCAAGTTTGGTATTAGCCCGGCGATGGTTTTTAAGTCATTACCTTGAGCAGGCAATGACTATCCAGGGCAATACAATGGCCGTCAATGTACCGGTCAGCCCAAGCCCCAGGCTGGAAAATGCACCACAACGGCTGCTGATCTCAAAGGCTCGCGCGGTGCCAACACCGTGGGCGCTGATGCCCATGACAAATCCTGCGATACGATCATCGGTGATCTTTAACCAGCGAAATATCCATGGTCCACCTATTGCGCCCACTACGCCGGTAAAGACGACGATGCCCGCTGTGAGCCCGGGCTGACCCCCAATCTTCTCGGTAATCCCCAGAGCAATAGGTGTTGTTACTGACTTGGGTGTGAGTGAAATTAATGTATCAACAGATGCTCCAAGTGCCCAGGCAATCGCCAGGGCGCTGATCACAGCAAAACTGGCACCAAACAATAGAGTGATCAGCAGAGGTT
>DRHD01000186.1 GCA_011049795.1 Porticoccus sp. | reverse complement strand
GCACTTGCATGATGAACGGAGGCTATATGGATGGCCGATTGAATGGCCGTCAGAACCAACCAAAGGACACTTTGTTATTGCTGATCCATCCTGGTTGCTCGATGATGGAAGTGAAGCGCGTATTGTAGGAGTGGCAAATATTCTAATTAATGTCGCTGACGTTAAGTGGGTCGAGTTCATAGAAAAAACTTGGGAGAGCAACGATGGGTAAGAAAGGGTCAAATCCACCACCCCCAATGCCGCCAAACAGGCAAGGTGGGTTCAGGGATGGGTTAAATGTAAATCCACCTTCTCCAACGAATGTCCGGCCATCTCCGCCACCGCCGCCGCCGCCACCTAAGAAAAATGGTTAACACTTGCAGATTGTCGGATGTGTACTGGGCTACGCCGCGTACACACCGAAACTGCAAGCGTTAGGCTCATGGAGATCCGAAATTGAGCGATAGTATTCCAAACTCAGTAATAGGCGCTGTTGCTTCGGTAATCGCAAGCCATTACTACAGCCATTCAAAGTTGGAGACCCTTTTCATGGAAAGTGGCGCTCCCGGTGATGCGCCAGAAGGGAATTGCGAACGGAAATGCAGTGAGTGGTTAAAGCGCTGCAATGAAGATCCAGAAGTTGATGCTCTTGAGGTCTTGGGCAGAATCATTCAGACCTACATGGATCAGTCGCCACCTGTTTCGTTTTTTGATGATTCGCCTTCAAGAATCGAGGAGGGCCAAGAGCGGATTAATACAGCGTTGGCCCAGAACCAGCTTTCCTACCGTCTTAATGGCTGCATTACTCAAGCTGCGTCAACTCCAATTTCTAAAACGCTACAGGACTATTTAAAGTCGGGTAATTTTTCATCTATTGAAAAGGAGTTTGAGAGAGCTGTAGAGCATCTTCAAACTGACCCTCACGCATCAGTTACTGCCGCCTGTTCTATTATTGAGTCAGCTCTTAAGTTTTATATAGAGCATTTCAATTTGGTGGCGCCAAATAAATTGAATGTTATGCCGTTGTGGGCGGTGGTTCAGCCGCACCTAAGTTTGAACGCTGATACTACTCTGGCAGCAGATCAGCATAAAGTGCTAAAAGGTATTTCATCAATCATTGATGGTGTAGGGGCCTTTAGATCACACATAGGTTCTGCTCATGGTCGTGGCTCTAGCCCACCTAGTATTGTGATTGCAGAAGCGCGGCTTTTTGTCAATGTTGCACACACTTTAGTGGTCTTCATCATGGAGGTGCTGCATGCTAAAAAAGCCTAAAAATCGCAGGCGCCGCGGCTTTTTTGTTGCGACTGTGCCTCCACTATAAAGCCGCATGTATTGCGGACGTTATGTTTTTTAAGGTGAGTCCATGTGGTTGCTGAGGCGGTTCTACGAACAACACGACCATCCGTCCCCGCGTTTCGCATTTCAGGGTACGGTTAATTGGATGCGAGCCTTGGCGATCCGATGCCAGCACGAAGACTTTTCGCAGCATGGATTGTGTGAGTACTATCAAGCCGTTCAGCGGAGACAGCCAAATGATTCGGCAGATACTTTAGCTTTTCAATACTTGCTTATGGCGTTTCATGAAAAAGCTGCACTGAGTGAGTTGAAGGGCACCAACAATCCATATCCCATCGTTAAGACTGCCATCATTGCGTGGTACTACTCCGTTTACTTCTCAAGCAAGGCAATGTTGGCCGCTTCGAGTGGGGCAGATCCCCAAAACCATAGTGGCACGGCTAAGATGTGGGGGAGGGAGTTCGCATCGCAGAGATGGGTAAAGCATCCGTTCGATCTTGGTTTTACCGATCTTACTCCCGCTAACATTGAGGCTTCGATGAAAATACTTCGAGGCGAGAACAAATTCGACCAGAATACCACCCCAGAAAATTCAGAAATGGCCCTCGGTGCTCTCTATTCTTATTTGAAGGGTACTGCAAACTATGAAAAGGAGCGTCTTGAAGAAGTGGTTAAAAAGAGTCGCGAATTCAAAGAAGGGGGATATACGAATTTCCGAACAAATGCCGCGAAAGCGCTTCGAGACGCCAAATTAACACAAGGGAATGTCAACTTTTTAATCCAAGCATTTCGTTATCGGGGTAAGGCTAATTATCGTGATGCAATTTATCTTACCTACGGCAACGATTATACCGAACGGTTAGCGCAATTCGTTTGTGACCTGAACGATGTTTCCAGTGCGTTTGTGCACATGGCAAATGCTTACGTTTCCCGAAGAGTTGTCGCCGATGCTTGGGCAAACTTTGTGGCTGATCTTGGAGAAAACGCTCATGTTGGGTTGCCGTTCGAGCCTGATAGTCCGGGATTGGATCGCCCATTTTTCGGCGCTACTTAGGTGCTGCTAAACACAGCCTTACACTGATGATTTTAGTCGGTTGCTATCTGGGAGATTGCCTCGGCTTTTTGCGGCTGATGCCGGAATTTATTTTACCCTGAGCTTTCCGCAACCTTGAAATGATGGTCTCAAAACCATCCGGGACACCAAAAAACATCCTGCCCTCAATAGCAGCCTGGTGATCCGCTGCAATCTGCTCAAGCCTTTCCCCTTCCGGCACAAGCACCAATCGGCCTTCAAGCACTTCCTCAAAGGTGACACCCTTTTGTGCCCAGCGCTGGCTCTTCATGGTCACTACATCTGTCATTGCATCCGTGGCATCAAGGGCATGACTGAATTCATCTTGTTGAAGAATGCAGTCCACATCGTACCAATGCCGCGCCAGTCGATGCGGGTCTGGGTCTTTATCCTGCGTCGAAAATTGGTGCAGGGCAGTCAGCTTTTCCCAAAGAACATAGCCAGGGTGATAGGCGGCAACCGTCGCTTTCGGAAATGCGATAGCTTGAAGATCCTCCAGCTCAGCCAGATAGCATCCAACGTCATGGGTTACTGTTGGCCGGCCCCGATTACGGCCACCAAATTCCAGCAGGATATAATCAAGTTGGTAGTTGCTGTCGTAGCTGCTCAACCTGGGAAAATGGACGTTCACCTTTTCCCCTTTCGAGCCAGGTTCCAGCTCTGCTCGAAGTCCATCAATCCCGTATATAGCCAGCCTCTCGTTGAGCCGGTTGACCAAAGCGTCTGACCATTCTGTCAGTAACTTTGTCTGCCGCTCACGGAATTTCTTTTTTTGGCTGTTGCTTTGAGTGGACTGCTCCCACGCTGCTACTTCATCAGGCTCACCAGCAAGATCACTCCAGTGAATAGAGAGGTCAATATCCTCGGAAAAGCGTTCTATTGTCTTCCAGCACTTGCTCAGGGCGGTTCCGCCTTTGAAGGCTGTTGAGTGAGTGCCCAGCAGGTTTTCGTCGTAGAGCAGTCGCAGTATTTCAGCTACCCAAATATCCTTTTCCAGGAAATTCTGGGCTAAACCAGCAGGATGCTTTTGGGCGCCCAAATCCAAAATGGCCTTCAGGTCACCATGCTTCGCTGGGTCGCGATAGAAGTCGAAAATATCCGTCAAGCCATCATTTCCTGTTCAAATTGCTCCAATTTGACGTGCCATCCTTCAGGCAGAGGCGTCGACTTAAGCTTCTTGATGGCCGTGCGGCTTTCTGACTCAGAGAGCTTCAGTCTGGACAGTGCCTTTTTCAATTCGCTGAGTTTAACGGAATTGGCTGGGGTGACGGTGAAGCTTCTTAGTAGCTCGCCCTCAGGGCGCGATTTCCAACGCAGCTTTGACTCCGCAACGTGTCGCACCTCAACAACTTCATTGCCAACCGTAAACGTTCTGCTGGCGCCGTTTGTCCAAAACACTGTTTTTACCGGCGCCTGTGTCTGAAGGCCAAGTCGATAAGCGGATTCAATGCCTTGTCTAACCAGTGTATAGCCGTTCTGCTGTGCCCATTTTTTGGCGATTTGTTCTGCGCTTGCGGTGATTTTGATCGATGGCATGCTGGCCAGCGACTTTGGGCGCACATAAATGCCTTTGGCGACCCGTTCAATGACACCTTCATGGGCAAGCCTGCTCAGCGCTTTTTGTACAGACGTAACTGTGCCTAGCTCGTGGAACTGACTGATGGAAAACGGGACGCCCCGCCTCATGCGCTGCAGTTGGCGGGTCACTTTCTCTGATGTAGACATGCTTTGACCTGACAAATTAGTAACTATGTGGATTTATAGTAGTCCTTTTGTACCAAGCTCTGCAAGCGAGTTAGTGTCAGGATGACGGGTGTTTAGGTTGAGGATTGGAAATCCTGAGGAACCGTTTTTGATCCAGCCAACATCCGCAATATCAGCAAGGCAAAGCCTCTTTGTGTTTGCTCATCCCCCAACACCTCCATAGAAAGCTTCTCATTGTCAGTCATAGCATCCAGCACCATGTCTGACACACGCTTCGGAAATAGCCCGTGCATTACCTGTTCCGGGGAGTGGCTATTCACCTGAGCCATCACAGATTCATCCCGGCTTATCCTGTCAGCCACTCCCTTGGCAAAGTGCAGCTGGTCTTCATCACTTACTTCTGAGCCAAACAGATCATTCAGCGTTTCGATGATTTCAGAGAGGCGCCTTTTCTCCGGGTCATGGGCTTTGCCGGAACCCACATCGGAGAGGGGCTTTAGGGCGTACTCTTCGGATTCCTCGGAGAGCTTAAGCTGTTGCTCGTTGCGCTTGGTGAGTCGGTAATGGGTTAGCGCCAGCTCCGACACATCGATTTCATCATCGTCCAGGCGATCTATGCGTAACAGGGGCGAGAGGTGCTTGGCGAACACGCAGAGCTGTTCCAGCTCCCGGTCTTCATAGCTGACGATTTGTGACAGAAACTCATAAGCCCGCACGAAGCTGGTCAAGTTCTTCTTGAAGAGATCCAGCTGGTCCAGACCCTCGCCGATGTCCTTCAGGGTTTTCTCGGCATTGGTCAGGCCAACTTTGTCGCCATCCCTTTCGGCCCGCTTGCGAGCCTCCCTGGCTGAGAGCTTTTCATCCAGCAGGTTCTTATAACGCTTGGTAAAGCGCTCTTTGGCTGGCTGGCAGTAGTAGGTAAGTTTGCTGGCTGCTGCCCGGGTGTCGTAGAAGGCGAGCGCAAAGGATTCGACTTCGTTCCAATGGTAAATCTGTTCTGCATCCAGAGCTGTCTGAAGGTCATACACGACCTGCGCATCGGAGACGCCTTCCAGCTCGGCTTTGGTGTAGTACGGCAGAAAGGCTTCCAGTACGTCCTTGGGATCGTTGAAGAAATCCAGCACGAAGGTTTGCTTGCCCGGGAAGGTGCGGTTCAAACGGGAGAGGGTTTGCACGCAATCCACACCTTGCAGCTTTTTGTCCACGTACATGGCGCAGAGCTTGGGCTGGTCGAACCCGGTCTGGTATTTGTTGGCGGCAATCATTACGTTGTAATCGTCGGTATCAAAGGCATCCGCCAGGTCACGGCCTTTCAATCCGGGGTTCAGCAGTTGGCTGTTTTCCGAGACTTCTTCGGGAATAACGTCATCCGGCAGAATTGTGCCGGAGAAGGCCACCAAGGGATGCACGTCCTGGTAGCTCTGTTCTTTGGCGTAAGCCAGCATGGCCAGCTGGTAGCGCACGGCTTCCTGTCGACTGCTGGTGACGACCATGGCTTTGGCCTGGCCATCCAGCAGGTGTTTTACATGCTCCCGGAAG
>DRHD01000185.1 GCA_011049795.1 Porticoccus sp. | reverse complement strand
TGTCAGATGAAAACAGTTAACTTTTAACCGCCGCATCATCTACATCTTCAGGTGCCACGTTCAACCAGGAGCACGTCAGCGCCCCTTGAACTTCTTCCCACAGGTTATGATTTTCGATACCACGAATGATGCAAGAGGCAAGTATATTTGATCCAGATACACACCAGTCCAGATCATCTTGCTCGTCTTTTACCGGAACTTGATGACTGCTCAAGACAGCATTAGCTATAGGAACGGGGATACCCCATTTTTCCAATAAATATGGGCCAACAGCGCTGTGGTCGTTACCGAAAATAGCGTTTTCTTCTGTAATTAGCTTGTCGTGATCTGACCAAAAGTAATTCTGGGCCTCATGATACTTAGCTGGAAAAACAGCACATCCAGCCAACACCCCTATATCTTGCAATAGACCAGCCAACATTGCCTCTTCACAACTAACACCAGCGGCATAGCGCGAGAGAAATGCGCTCAAACAAGATAAAAGTACTGACCTTTTCCAGTAAGGCAATAAATCAATTGGGCTTTTAATTGTAGACAAAACACCCATCATCGAAAACACGACAATAAGTGGAACCACTGAAGATAGCCCGATAAATTGAACTGCCTGACGTACATTTACGATGGGACGGCGGCTTTCGTAGTAAGCACTGTTAGCTAATTTGATAATTTGAGTAGAAAGCGCTACATCACGGATGATAATCTCTGAATAATCCATCAGCGACGATGAAGAATTTTTTGATAGCGCCAAAACCTGTGTTGCGACAACAGGTAAAGAGGGTAAATCTTTTGCTGCCAATAATTGATCTAAAAATCTCTTTTCCACCTAACGCAAACCCCTATTTTGCTTTCTAGTATCAAATCGCTAGAAACCCAACAGATCCTTATTCACACGGACTCTATTATATATACGCCACAAAAAAATCGACTGCTCTGCCTTCATAAGCCATATTTACTGAATGACCACCCTTAACCTGCCCAGTATACTGCATGGCCGACTAAAGCTAACCTCCAAAATCAGACACACCTTGTAGTGCTGGCTTCACCGAGAGAAGTAATACCACTTACGTGAATAAATCCTTATCTACTATCACTCCCAGATAACGCCAACCCCAAACTAATAAAACTTCATAAGTACCCGCACGCTCAATCGTTGCCAACACACATAAATCCTTATAACATTCGCCTATTAGGGCAGCAGGTGGCTGCCTTTTTTTGTTTTGAGACCTTTTTGTTTTGAAACAACTGAGACTTAATTATTGAGATAGCAGGTATTGGGACGAAAGACATGAGCAGCAGTGCATTAATGAACAATTACGGAACCCGGAAACTCACCCTCAGCAAAGGCCAGGGCGTCTGGGTTTGGGATGACCAGGGCAATCGTTATCTGGATGCTCTTTCTGGCATTGCTGTCTGCGGCCTGGGTCACGCCCACCCGGCTGTAACCAAAGCCATTGCGGATCAAGCCGCCACACTGACTCACTGCTCCAACCTCTACAACATTGCTGTTCAGGAAGAACTCGCAGAGAGGTTGCGGGATATTTCCGGGATGAGTAAGTTATTCTTCAGCAATTCTGGTGCAGAGGCTAATGAAGCAGCGATCAAACTTGCACGCCTCTTTGGTCACCAGAAAGGCATTGCTGAACCAGTCATTATCGTGATGGAAAACTCATTCCATGGTCGGACTCTGGCCACCTTATCTGCCACGGGTAACCGCAAAGTACATGCCGGTTTTGAGCCGCTGGTGAGAGGGTTTGTTCGGGCACCATATAACGACCTGGCGTCCCTAAAAACCATTGCTGCCAACAACAAAAATGTTGTGGCTGTGCTCGTTGAGCCCATTCAGGGGGAAGGTGGTATTCAAACCCCCTCAGATGATTACTTACCCGGTATACGCCAGCTTTGCGATGACCAAGGCTGGTTGATGATGTTAGATGAGATTCAGACCAGCAATGGCCGTACCGGACGCTACTTTAATTATCAGCATTACGACCTACTTCCAGATGTGGTGACAATGGCGAAAGGGCTGGGCAACGGCATGCCCATTGGTGCCTGCCTTGCAGGAGAAAAGGCAGCTGACCTTATGCAACCCGGCAGTCATGGCTCAACCTTCGGTGGCAACCCTCTGGCCTGTGCTGCGGGGCTGGCAACCGTGGATACAATCATCAACGATGGGCTTTGTGAGCAGGCTCAGATAATGGGTAACTACCTAAAACAACACCTGGCCCGTAAGTTGGCAGGTTGCGCTAATGTGGTAGAAATCCGGGGGCAAGGCCTGATGCTGGCTATCGAGCTAAGCGAACCTTGTGCATCACTCGTCGATAAAGCTGCTGAAAAAGGGCTGCTCATCAATGTGACAGCCCAATCAGTGATCCGGTTATTACCACCATTGATTATAAATAATGAAGAAGCTGATCAGCTGGTAGATATTTTGAGCGACCTGATCAGGCAGGAGTTATAAATCATGGCCCTAAGACATTTCCTGACGCTACAAGACCTCTCTAAAGAGGAATTACAGCAATTGCTAAAACGAGCTATTGAGCTTAAGACAGCACATCGTAACGGCACTGCTGACCAGCCTTTTCCAGGGAAAGTGCTGGCAATGATTTTTGAAAAATCCTCTACCCGTACCAGAGTGTCCTTTGAAACTGGGATGGCTCATCTGGGTGGTAGCGCCTTATTCCTATCACCCAATGACACACAATTAGGACGGGGTGAACCCATTGAAGACTCTGCCAGAGTCATTTCTGGCATGGTGGATATCATCATGGTGCGTACCTACGGTCATGACAAGCTACAGAAGTTTACCGAATACTCATCCGTTCCCGTCATCAATGCACTGACTGATGACTATCACCCCTGCCAGCTATTGGCCGATATGCAAACCTATGAGGAGCATCGCGGTAGCATTCAGGGCAAGCGTGTCGTCTGGGTCGGTGATGGCAATAACATGTGCCAGTCCTATATGAATGCCGCAGACATGCTAGATTTTCAATTGGTCATTGCCTGCCCCGAAGGGTACGAGCCCTCCGCCGATTTATTAGAAAAATTCAGCAGCCATGTCTCTATTGTTCGCGATCCAGCCAGCGCAATTGTTGGCGCAGACTTGGTGGTAACTGACACGTGGGCCTCTATGGGCCAGGAAGAAGAAAAACAGCTGAGAGAGCAAGCCTTCGCTGGCTTCCAAGTGAATGAAGAAGTAATGTCGCATGCCGCAGAAGATGCACTCTTTATGCACTGCCTACCCGCCTACCGCGGGCTTGAAATTAGCGACACGATTATGGAATCCAAATGGTCGGTGGTATGGGATGAAGCTGAGAAC
>DRHD01000184.1 GCA_011049795.1 Porticoccus sp. | reverse complement strand
GCTCACATCTTACTATTCTGTTGATGCAATTTTTGCATGTCACGATCTGGCTGGGGTGGCATTTGTAGATAAAAACCCAGTTCATCAAGCTCGACTAACACTTTAACAACATCCACTCGCGCCAGGCTTCGCTCCGGTTGTAGCAGCAGGGTCATGGCCAACTCGGGTTTGCCAAACTGTTTTAATAGCGCGGGCGGTACCCGCGATAAGTCTTCCTGCTTATCAACATACAGATACATGCCTTCCTTTTTCGAACTACGATAAATAGTGCAGATTGTTTTCATCTTAACGATTTTCTTTTTCCAATATATCAATTAATGCGTCACCAATGACCGCTTTACGCCAACCACTTAATGTGGGCGGTAACTGGTAGTTTCCGCCATCAAAACCCGAACGCAACAGGGCTTCATAATCACGCTTTTTCACCAACAGCTCCTGAGCCATATTTAATTGCTCGGCCCGATGACTAACATGGGATTTCAGCCGCTTCATAATCGTGCCATTAGCTGGCGGCAGCGGCTTGGGTAAGCGTTGCGGTAGCTCAGCAGCATCGAGACTTTGACCTTGCTTAATCAGGGCCAGGATTTCATCGCCATTATTACGGATAGTTTTATGACCCAACTCTTCAATCGCCGACAGGGCCTTGATGGATTGCGGCTGCACTCGCGCCATATCAAAACAGCAGCGATCTTTTATCACTCGGCCTCTGGGACGATCCAGTTCCCGCGCTTTTTCCTCGCGCCATTGCGTAAGAATTTGCAACACACCTAATTCAGCCGCGGATAATTTCCAGGCCGATTTCACTTTTTTGTAGTAATGGCTAATGGCATCTGTCGCACCAAACTGATCGGTCTGTTTAGTGCACTCTTCCTGCAACCACGGTAATCGTCCCTTGGTTTGCAATGACTCCGTCAACATCTGGTACATCTCGGGCAAATAGGCGACATCCAACGCTGCATAATGGATCTGTGAATCGGTTAAAGGTCGCTGCAACCAATTGGAACGAGTCTCTCCCTTGGCAACATGAATTTGTAATAGTGCATCGGTCATCGCTTGATAACCCAAACTAAAGCCCAAGCCATCAAGACCCGCGGCAATTTGTGTGTCGATTAGCGGCACTGGCAAGACACCAAACAAACAATCAAAGACCTCTAAATCTTCACTGCAAGAATGCAGCACTTTGATGATATTGGGGTCGACTAACAAGGCTTTAAAAGCGGAAAAATCATCAATGGCCAAGGGATCAATTAAAAAACACCCGGTACCGTCCGACACTTGAATTAACGCCCCAATGGGGTAGAACGTATCGGTACGAATAAACTCAGTATCTAACGCTAATACAGAGGCATGCGCCCACTGCCCACAAAAACGCTGCAGGGTTTCACTGGTGTCGATATAAATCGGGTGATCAATTTGCCGTGACTGCATTGAAACCTACTGAGAATAGTTAATTAATTGACTGATCGACTATAGCTTTATTCGACCAAACGACGATCATTTAAGGCATGGGCCAAAGTACCCGCATCGACATACTCCAACTCACCCCCCAAGGGTACACCGTGGGCAATTCTTGAAACCTGAATACCCAAGCCCTTAACCTGCTCGGTAATATAAAAAGCAGTGGCCTCACCCTCAACCGTTGGATTGGTCGCTAAAATAACTTCGGCAACATCTTCTGCCTGAACCCGTTGTAGTAGATCACTGATGCCGATCTCTGCTGGGCCAATACCATCGATAGGCGACAAATGCCCCATCAACACAAAATATAAACCGCGGTATATACCCGACTGCTCAAAAGCAAAAACATCAGCCGGGGTTTCAACCACACAAATCGTGGTTTGATCGCGTTTGGCATCGTCACAAATAGAACAGCGCGTTTGTTCAGTTAAGGTACGGCAACTGGTGCAGCGCCCCACTCCTTCCATCGCTCGCTCTAATTGCTGTGCTAATTTAAAGCCGCCCTCACGATCACGTTCCAGTAAATGAAAAGCCATGCGCTGAGCTGACTTAGGTCCAACACTGGGTAAACAACGAAGCGCATCAACTAACTGATCAATTAAAGGACTAAATGCCATGCTGAGTAATTCCGATCAAAAGGGCATTTTAAAGCCGGACAAATCCATACCACCGGTAAGACCAGACATGACATCCTTATTACCCGCTTCAACTTTACGTACCGCATCGTTCACCGCCGCGGCGAGTAAATCTTCTATCACTTCTTTATCTTCGCTCATCAAACTGGGATCGATAGTAACGCGCCGCACATCGTGCCTACCGGTCATCACCACTTTAACCAGACCCGCTCCCGACTCACCATTGACTTCCTTGTTAGCTAATTCTTCCTGCGCTTTCTGCATTTGCTCTTGCATCTGCTGCGCTTGTTTCATTAAATCATTAATTTTCATCATTACCTCACTTCACTCTCTACTCTCTCAATAACGGCAACACTGTTTATAACGGCTTAACCGTTTCTTCCAGTAACACAGCATCAAAATCATTAATAAGCGTTTGTACATTGGCGTCGGTTTGCATGTCGACCAGTGCTTTTTGTTTGCGTTCCGAAATCAAACGAGCCTTTCTGCTAGCAGGGGTTTCGACCGACAGTGGTTTAACGTCAATTTTTAATCTTACCGGTGCTGACAAGGTCACAGAGAGATGCGCCTGAATTCGGTCAACATAACTGTCACTGAATAATGTGGCATTAGCTTCATCGAGCACCAGGCAAATCGAATCACCCTCAATACTGTGCAAAATACAGTGAGAAGCAATGTTGCCCACCACACCGCCAAAACCCAAGCGCTCGAATAGTACATTCCAATTTTCTGGTGTTAACTGATCGATACTAAGCGGCTCATCAGCACCAACCGTATTTAACTCTTCAGTAACTGATAGCTCATTAACGGTAAGCTCAGGCTTGATCGCAATAACGTTACTCTCAACCGGCTGAGCAGGCGCAACGGTTTCAGTTACCGGGGCTTTTTCCTCAACTTTCGGCACAGCGGCGGCGGGCTCAGGTTGCGCCTGAACGGGTAACTGGGGATCGGGAGCAGGTGCAGACTCTATCTGCATCGAAGGATTTACTGCCGCATTAGAACTGGCAGTAACACTATTTGGCACTGGCGCTGGTGGTGAAACGCTGGCTGGCCTGGAAGCAACTGCTGTTAGGGGAGACCGATCAACTACCGCTGTAGTCGGCTTGACCGGTTCAGGCTTTTTTACCGGTTGTGGTGCCTCCGTACTGGCAACAACGGAATTACGAACTTGGCCCTGTGGTAAGTCTGGAACACCCAACGGCTTAAAGGCCAGCATACGCAATAAAGCCATTTCAAAACCGGTGCGAGGATCAGGCGCCAATGGTAAATCACGCCGACCATTCAAAGCCAACTGATAAAACAACTGCACATCTTCCCCCGTCATCTGTCCCGCCAATTGCGCGACCTTGTCTTTATCACCAAAGCTATTATCAATCGCATCCGGTACCGCCTGAGTGATGGCGATACGATGCAGCAAGGTGAGTAACTCTTCCAGCGCTGAACCGTAATCCGGCGCATGCTCGGACAATCGAGCCACAGCCGCTAATACCTGCGCCCCATCAGCAGCCGCTAAGGCTTCAATAATATCGTACACCGCTGTTTGATCGATGGTGCCCAACATACTGCGCACATCCGCTTCCTGCAGTTTGCCAGAGCCAAACGATATAGCCTGATCAGCCAAGCTCATTGCGTCACGCATACTGCCATCGGCCGCACGGCCTAATAACCACAGCGATGGATCATCAAAGCCAACCATTTCCTGTTCGAGGACATACTGTAAATGACCGACAATGCGCTCGGGGCTCATATTTTTAAGATTGAACTGCAAACAACGGGACAGCACTGTCGCCGGTAATTTCTGCGGATCAGTGGTGGCTAACAGGAACTTAACATGGGGCGGTGGCTCTTCCAGCGTTTTCAGCAAGGCGTTAAAACTATGCGTCGAAAGCATATGCACTTCATCGATCAGGTACACTTTATAGCGACCGATTGTGGGTGCGTATTGAACGTTTTCCAATAATTCGCGGGTGTCTTCCACTTTGGTACGCGATGCGGCATCCACCTCAATCAAATCGACAAAACGCCCTTCATTGATAGAGTTACAGGCACTGCACTGACCACAGGGCTCAGAACTGACTCCCGCCTCACAATTCAAGCATTTGGCTAAAATACGGGCGATAGTGGTTTTACCCACCCCCCGGGTACCGGTGAAAAGGTAAGCATGATGCAAGCGATTATGATCCAGCGCATTAATAAGCGCCTTTAACACATGCTCCTGCCCTACCATTTCACGGAAGGTTTTAGGCCGCCATTTGCGCGCCAATACCTGATAACTCATCCATACTCTTCCGACGATTAATATAGCCGCGAAGGATACACCAGCAACGGCCAGACATAAACGATTGGCAGCAAGGAAATCTCAGAAAGACAAAGACTTAGGGCTGTTTACGAGTTAAGCCATCGATAGCGCAGACAAGACCCTTCACGGCATCGGCGACACTGCTCTCCTCATGAAGCACATCATCGCTATCGCACACTGGTTTCAATAAACCATCACTGAGCGTCAGATTTCTTTCAAGCGCTGCCTGACATCACTGATAAAACTATTTAATGGCAAATCTTCCCCGACGGATAAACCTGCTGAAAAGCTTCCGTCACCAAATGATGTAATTTATTCCACAGCATCGTCAACTCCTGCAACAGGAACCCCTCTATCGTGTCATTTTCAGACAAACTTGCCAGTAATGCATCGCTACCTTCTATGAGCACATTCATATCGCCGACAATAGTGCGGGCATTCTTGTCATCAAACATCAAAGCCACGTCTGAGTAATGTCGCTTGATCGCCCCTGCCATGAACACGCAGTCTGAAATCAATGCCCGATGATTGTCTGGAGAAGATATCCGGAATGAAATCCGATTCGCGGTAGTATTTGCCATATCCATAAACAAGCCCTCTATTAGTTACCGTTATTGTGAGACCGATAAGCATCGTGATTCCATCCGGGTCTTTGTGGCCACCGGATATACAATACTTTAATAGACGTTTGAACTTGGATAAACGTCACTAGCAGACTAATAAAAAGGCCCTCGGGTGAGATGGCGCTGAATCTTTACACTGGTTTTGGTGGGATCGCTTTACTTTAACGATGAATCGCTGGCGACAATGAAGCGGTAACGATCCTTACTGGGGTAATCGATATTGATGACTGCTTTGATGAAGGCAAGCCAACAGCAGCTAACCCCGTAAGCAATTATATTGATGAACGCTGTGACTTGGGTAATTTCACTGAGCCAAAGGGATCTCTTTATAGTGATTACATGAAGTAGGCGAAAGAACGCAGTCCACACCATATTCTTTCTATGATCCTGCTTACTAAAGAGCTTCACAAACTGGGAATT
>DRHD01000183.1 GCA_011049795.1 Porticoccus sp. | reverse complement strand
TAATTGGTTATCCTAATTTACCGCGCAGTTTTTCAGGCTCGTCGGATTCGCTGAACCCGATGCCTTCATTCAAATAAAGTGGTAATTGGTGCATGTAACGATTAAGTATTCTCAGTTCGACCAGTATCTGCACCAATGACTCCTCGACCGTCAGCCCGGTATCTACAGGTACCGGCGTCTCTCGCAGTTGACCATCAGTCAAACCACTGGGATCAAGCGGGTGCAGGCTCACATCATCGTGATTCATAACCCGCCTCGCTGCTTACGGAAACAAACAGTGATCTTCCCCGTTGCCCCGTCCGGAATAACTCTCAGGTACTCGTAGAACTTCGCCCCCGCCCCTGATATCTGCCTACCAGCAACAGATCCACTCGGTATCGTCACGTCGCGGCTGGTATCGGTGCCGTCCCGCACAATGCAATCACCCGTGGTAGCGGCGTCGACGTACACGCCGACAAATAACACCGTGTCCTCGGTTACTTGCTGATCGCCATCCGCCAAGTCGATCGATTTTGAGTCGTTCCAGTCAAGCCACTGCGCTGCCATTATCTATGCTCAAGCTTCCCAATAAATCTGCCAGCGTGGTTCCCCCCGCAATAGCAATGCTCCTTTTCATGGGCAAGAGCCCGGGCATCCCCTTCCAGCCATACAATCAAACAGATATCCTTGTTCCCCTTTGAGCATCCACTGTAGTCGGTGTTCGGGTGAATACGCTTGCCTCCATAACACCCCTTCTTTACTTCCTGCCTGGTCTGGTAGGACACTATGTAGATATCTGGGTTCAGAGTGCAGTTCGATGTATCAACCTGGTATGGCTCTGGGAATATGGCTCTCCTGCCTTTCTGCTCCCCAGCGTAAACTACATCGGGCAGCATCGTTACGCAGAGGATGATCAACCATTTCATGCTTCAAGTACCGGTGAATCATATACACCACATGTATATTGCTCGGTTACGACTGTGCGGGTCTTGGTCAGGTCGTACTCGGAAAGTTCTTCGCCATTATGCTCGATAAATACATGAGCCATGCTGTCATTGCCCTCAAGAGTCTTTGTAGCCTGTACGGTGATTGTACGCCCATTGGCGGTCTTTTCTGCCTCCGCCCTTACTGCAGGAATGACATCCTCAATAGCCTGATTGACCAATCCTGAAGCCATTGGACCGACTTGAAATGTATCTATTCTCTCACGCATATTGGGCCTCCAAATACTCGAAGACTGTATCCTGCTCTTCAGTGGTTAGAATCTTGTTAAAGATCATCGTGACCATACCTTCCTCACACATGCACATTTTGTGCTCTCCGACTTGGTGCCACTCTCCTGCGGGAAATGGCTTGTTGACGGCCATTACATTCAAAGGGTGCAAGTCTCGTATAATTGTCATTCCACTACGCATATTTTGCTCCGAGATAGTTCTGAATCTGGGTTATCTGACCTGCTGAATGAGCGCTGGGGAATACTAGGAGTTCTAGGAATAGACCTTGGCTTTGGTTCGTCCCTGTATGATTCATAAATATTGACCCAAAATCAAAGTCTTCAGACCCTGCATCTCCAGTTACGCTACCAACATCAGAAATCGTTTGCTTTGAAGAAGCTGTACCTAACCATTGGTTCGTAAATATCCTCAAATTATTATCATATGCTGGGGTCATAGACAGTGTCGATCCGGCAAACATATCAAACTTATCAGAATTTGTTTCTCTGCTAAACATGCTATGTCTTGCTGCGCCATCGCTTCGTGATGCGTAGATTGTTTGGTTTGCTCCAGGAGCGGCAAGTGTGGGTTTGAACGCAGCATATACCGTGATGGGATCTGTCAGAAGCTGCCCTGCCGTTGTCTCAAGCCCTACGCTTCCTCTTGAGTATATTCCTGTATGTTGGGTGGCGTTTACGAAGGCATCACCGGCTATGGTGTAGGTATCTCCACCGCTTGCGAATGTGGCTGTGTTCACGGAAGCTTCTCTTGAATCACAGTCAAATACTTCTGTTGTTGTGTCTTTATCGCTATAGCCCTGCATCCTAAAGATTTTTGCTTCAGTTGGATTAGAGTCATTATTGCCTGAACCAACCGTCAAACCTGTAGTATCGCTATTCCCTGCGCCTACATTCGCGTTTGTTTGCGCTGCACCTAGAGGCGTATAAGTAATCCCATCTGTTGATGTTGAAAAGTCTGTTTGTGACTGAGCGCTGCCATTATTTTGGTCAAATTGAATTTTGATAAACAGCTTTGTACCATCTACTACCCCAATATTTGCTGAGGCAGTAAAAGCTCGGTCAGTTGCCCCACTAGGTCTGCGTAAAATAAGACCTCCAGTACCATTGATTACAACCCGCCAATTAGTTGTTGCTACTGCCGCATTATCTCCTGACATTATCCAAATATCAGAGCTTCCAGATGTCCAATCAAAAGCAGCAATCTCCAGAACCAACGACATATCACCAGTACCGCGATGATCTGCACTATCAGGAACAGTTAGTTTATCTCCAGAAACTCCAGGTAGCAGAGCAACACCGCTATCTAATGTAGAGAGATTGACCGCTGTGCCTACTACGGTATCGAGGTCGAATATAGAGCCGCCGTGAGCGCGATTCTGCCATTCAGTTACAGGATTAGTCCCGACGATTGTTGTATCGTCAAACCGCGCTATGGCGGTATTCATCAGAATGAGGGGGTTCGCTAGGCCGCTTCTAAATAACGCTCCTCCTCTTCGTCTCCTCCTACCCGACCAACTCATGCAACGACAATCCTCGCACCAGGATCAACCGGCTCATAATAGATCGTCACGGCTTGAAGGGCTGAATTCGTGTTGTTCGAGTCTCCTGCCGAAACCAGATCGATCGTGCCAACATTGACATTCACCGGTTGAATTAGTGCGCCTACTGCTCCTGCCGTGGTACCAACCAACGCATCTGTGAGTATGCCCGTAATCTCGTACATCGTGCCCAGTTCATCATTAACCACATCTAAAGTAGCGCAGAGATCCACAGAGCTGCCTACCGTGGGATTAGCCGTCCACTTCACCGCGTTGGCCGTGCCATCCAGCGCACCTACCAGATTCTCAATAAGCAACCCGGTAAGCAAACAAATCCCGTTCTCCACCGTCCAGATACTGGTAGTTGAACCATCGAAGATATCAGCAGCAGCCCTGAACTTACGAGTACCGCGTATTGAACCACCACGTCCAGACCAACTCATTCCCGTTTCTCCTGGGCGATCGATACTGATAATGTACCCGATGTGTAGGTGGTGATCTTGCCCCTCAGCCCACCTATCGGTACATCAACAATATCGTTCGCATTAGCGTTCAGGCCCTGCATTTCATCGTGAGTGAACCAGACTGGACTCGCAGTCTTCGGCATTCTGTCCTGAGTCATCTCGATATCGTAGATCACTGTTCCGGTTATGACTGCAGCAATACTCAACTTCGCTGCATACCCCCGCTCATGCGGTACCAGTGTGGCAGTGACCGCTCCATTTGCGGCCAACCAACCAACTGATCTTTGGCCCGAAAAACGGCAAGGTGGTTACTGTTGCCACGTTCCTCACGGTCACCAGCGTAACTGTCTCAGGTGCCCTGGACGGCAATGTGGAGATCGGTTGGGCTGCTGATCCAAATGGCGTATGCG
>DRHD01000182.1 GCA_011049795.1 Porticoccus sp. | reverse complement strand
ACGCTATCTTCTCTCCCCGCCAATGAATTTCCCAATGTGGATGATGGGCCCGGGAAGTGTGAATTTTCTATTGAGCAGAGGTCGTTAAAACAGCTTATTGATCACACCGCGTTTGCCATGGCGCAACAGGATGTTCGGTATTACCTTAATGGAATGTTGCTAGAGGTAGGTAATAATCGCGTTCGTGCGGTGGCGACTGATGGCCATAGATTGGCCATGATGGATACCCAGGTTTCCGGTTTGCCAGGGGAGTTAACCCAAGTTATTCTTCCTCGAAAGGGGGTCATAGAGTTATCTCGCCTGCTATCAGATGAGGGCGAGGTTTCTGTTGTACTAGGCAACAACCATATTCGTATCGCTACAGCAGATTTTCGTTTCACCTCGAAGCTGGTAGACGGCGCCTACCCAGACTACGATCGGGTGCTGCCAAAAGGTGGTGATAAGCAAATGGTGGGCAGCCGTGAAGAGCTGAAAAATGCTTTTAGCCGTACCGCGATATTGTCTAATGAAAAGTATCGAGGCGTTCGCCTATTGTTATCAGAAGGTCAATTGACGCTGGTTGCTAACAACCCTGAGCAAGAAGAGGCGCAGGAAGAAGTAACCGTTAATTATTCCTCAGATGAGCTGGAAGTAGGCTTCAATGTCAGCTATATCATTGATATTCTTAATGTTTTACGTGGGGAGACTGCTCTCTTTACACTTTCTGACGCGAACAGCAGTGCTCTGATAGAAGACCCTGAAAATGAAAGTGCCGTGTATGTTGTTATGCCGATGCGGCTCTGATTATTCCCTCAACACCATCTAAAATGTATCTACAGAAACTGGATGTGCATGGGTTGAGAAACCTGAAGCAGATCCAGCTTTCATTATCACCCGGAGCCAATCTACTTTACGGCTCAAATGGTAGCGGAAAAACAAGTGTGCTAGAGGCTCTCTATTTGTTAGGCCGTGGTCGCTCTTTCCGCACCCGCACATTAAGTCCGGTTATTAATCAGGATGGTGATAACTGCACGGTTTTTGGGCTGCTGCAAAAAGAGGGTAAAGAAATACCGTTGGGTGTCAGTCGATCGAGGCAGGGAAATTTTTTATTCAAAGTGGATGGAGAGCCCGTCACCAGTGCCTCAAGCCTTGCCGAGGCTATGCCGTTATTAATACTTAATTCAGACAGCTTTCATTTGCTGGATGGTGGGCCTCAATTTCGCAGGCAGTTTATCGATTGGGGTGTGTTCCACGTGGAACATAATTACCGGAATACTTGGCAAAGGTTTCGCCGGGCCTTGAAACAGCGCAATTCATTGCTTCGGCGTGATAGAATAGATGAGCTGTTGTTGGGGGTTTGGGATGCTGAATTTGTTAGTTTGGCAGAGCAGATTAACCACTACCGCGAACAGTATCTAGCAGATTTGATACCCAGAATTAGTGAGGTGCTGGCAGAGCTTTCGCCTTTAGAAGGAATAGAGTTCAAGCATTATGCAGGCTGGGATAACACGAAGAACTTAACTGATGTATTGCGGGCAGATCGCCAGAGAGATATTCAGGGAAAAACAACACATCATGGGCCACATCGTGCGGACCTACGGGTACGGCTCAATAAGCAACCGGCTAATGATTTGTTGTCCCGGGGGCAGATTAAAATTCTCGTTACTGCCATGCAGGTAGCACAGGGCTATCTGTATCATGAGAAAACCGGGTGTCAGTGTCTGTACCTACTGGATGACCTGCCGTCAGAACTAGATATAGAACATAGACGAAAAGTCGGCGAACTTTTGTATCGACTAGGCGCACAGGTCTTTATAACCGGTGTCGTTCGGGAGGATTTAAGAGCATCTTGGCCCGAAGATGATAAAAACATCCGCATGTTCCACGTGGAACATGGGCGTATTGCACAAGAATAGGTGCTAATACTAAAACATAGAAATTTAGGTTTCTCGTATGAGTGAAGAGCAGAACTACGATTCGTCAAGCATTAAGGTGTTGAAAGGCCTGGATGCTGTTCGTAAGCGTCCTGGAATGTATATTGGCGATACCGATGATGGCACTGGTTTACATCACATGGTCTTTGAAATTGTCGATAACTCTATCGATGAGGCGTTGGCGGGGCATTGCTCAGAGATACGGGTTACGATCCACCCGAATGAGTCTATCACCGTCTCAGATAATGGTCGTGGTGTTCCCACAGAAATCCATGAAGAGGGTGTTTCTGCAGCTGAAGTGATTATGACGGTACTTCATGCGGGCGGAAAGTTTGACGAGAATAGCTACAAAGTTTCCGGTGGGCTTCATGGTGTGGGCATTTCCGTGGTTAATGCGCTTTCCAAAGAGCTACGGCTAACCATTAGGCGGGGTGGCAATATACACGAGCAGCATTATAGCCATGGCGTGCCGCAGGCACCGTTGGCTGTGGTGGGCCAGGCGACTGAAACAGGTACAGAGGTACACTTTGTGCCATCGGAAGACACCTTCAACAATATCATTTTTCACTATGAAATATTGGCTAAACGCTTGAGGGAGCTATCATTTCTAAACTCCGGTGTTCGAATCGTGTTAAAGGACGAGCGAACAGGAAAAGAGGATGTTTTTCAATACGATGGCGGCCTGCAAGCCTTTGTTGAATACTTGAACACCAACAAAACAACCATCAATCAGGTGATGCACTTCGATGTTCAGCGTGATGATGGCATTGGTGTGGAGGTTGCATTGCAATGGAATGACAGTTATCAGGAAAATATTTTTTGCTATACCAACAACATTCCGCAACGCGATGGCGGTACACACATGGCAGGATTTAGGTCTGCGCTTACCCGAAGCCTTAATACCTACATTGAAAAGGAAGGGTTGGGCAAAACCAATAAGGTCAACACTACCGGAGATGATGCCCGGGAAGGGTTGACGGCTATTCTTTCGGTGAAAGTACCAGACCCCAAGTTTTCCTCACAAACCAAGGATAAATTGGTCAGCTCGGAAGTAAAAACGGCAGTTGAGCAGGAAATGGGCGCTAATTTAACGGACTATTTGCTGGAAAACCCGAAAGAAGCCAGAAGTGTTGTGATGAAAATGGTGGATGCAGCTCGGGCGCGTGAGGCTGCGCGGAAGGCGCGTGAAATGACGCGACGTAAAGGTGCATTAGATATCGCCGGGCTTCCCGGCAAGCTGGCAGACTGCCAGGAGAAGGACCCCGCACTCTCAGAATTGTACTTGGTGGAAGGTGACTCTGCTGGCGGCTCAGCAAAACAGGGCCGAGATCGCCGAACACAGGCTATTTTGCCATTGAAAGGCAAAATCCTTAATGTGGAAAAAGCTCGGTTTGACAAAATGTTGTCCAGCGTCGAGGTGGGAACGCTCATTACGGCCTTGGGATGTGGTATTGGTACGGAAGAATTTAACGCCGACAAGCTTCGATATCACACCATCCTGATCATGACCGATGCGGATGTGGATGGTTCGCATATCCGAACGTTATTGCTGACTTTTTTCTTCCGGCAAATGCGGGAGCTGGTCGAGCGTGGCCATATTTATATTGCACAGCCTCCTCTGTACAAGATCAGCAAAGGTAAGCAAGAGCAATATCTTAAGGATGATCCAGCACTTACGGCATTTTTAACACAGGCAGCACTGGAAAACTCTAGCCTTCATGTCAATGCTGACGCACCTAGGATCAGTGGTAGTGCTCTAGAAACCCTAGTGACAGACTATCGCCGTGTGATGACGATCATCGAGCGAATGTCTCGCTTATATCCTGAGGACGTTGTGCAAAAGCTGGTCTACATGTCGGCACTTAATACTGACAGTCTTAGTGATAAAACCCAGGTTGAGGATTGGTGCAAGGTGCTGTCTGAGTTACTGGAGCAAGAGAACAAGGCTGGGAGCCACCGTTATCAAGTTACGGTTGAGGTCGACAGTGAGCGCCAGGTTTACCTGCCTTGCGTAGAAATTACAGCTCACGGTGTACCAACCAACTACCGTTTCAACTATGACTTTTTTGTTTCTGGCGAATACGCTGCCATCGTCTCTCTTGGTAAACAACTACAGGGGCTGATCGAGGAGGGGGCATATATTCAGCGTGGGGAGCGCACTAAGCCAGTAGAGAGTTTTAGCACGGCTCTGGAGTGGCTAATGAATGAATCTCGCCGTGGTTACAGTATACAGCGCTATAAAGGGCTGGGTGAAATGAATCCGGAGCAGTTGTGGGATACCACGATGAACCCTGAAACTCGGCGTATGCTGAAGGTTACGATTGAGGATGCTATAGGTGCTGATCAGATGTTTAATACTTTGATGGGCGATCAGGTGGAACCACGTCGAGCGTTTATTGAAGCCAATGCGTTAGCAGTTACTAACTTGGATATATAGATATATATTGGTTTTCACAAAAAACTGGCCTATTTAGGTCAGTTTTTTATATCCAAAATTATTCTTAGTGCTGGCGCCAAAGGTCACCGTCATTTTTGCGGCGACCTGAATTTTTTCTACGATCATCCTTACCCGGTTCGAATCGAATATCATCTCTGCGATCAGTTTTTTTTCGACGCTGTTCTTTACGTTGTTCTGGGCCGTTATAGGT
>DRHD01000181.1 GCA_011049795.1 Porticoccus sp. | reverse complement strand
GCTCCACTCGCGATCGGTTCCCGCTACGTCGTACTTGGTGAGGACCGCTGCGGCTGCTCCCTGTACGTCCTGCCACAGCCAAGCACCCCAGCTAACGGCCGCATCCGTCGTGGTGCCGTTGCCGAATGAGAAGTCCGCGTGATCCTCACCGGCCCCATGTTGGTCATCTGTCTTGTCAAAATGATAACTTTGTACAAGTCCTGCGTGCTGTACTGGGTGAAAACCATTAGCCCCAGCATCAGTCATTGTGAAGATATGCGCACTTTCCCCATATGTTCTTACTATTGCGCCTGTTGACTCAACAAGCGGCCAAAAAGATGTTTTAGTTGAGCCTAAAACAGTAAGGAATTGATCGAGTAATGCATATGTATTAAGAGCCTTGCTACCTAGTCCCGACCCCGTATGAATTCCCATTATGTTCTAAACTCCTCTTTGCGACCACTTATGCTAGTATCAAGGATTCCAGCATTAATTACGACGTTTGCACTTCCGGCATCTGTAAGTGCCTCGACATTAGCAATAAGTTTAGTGTCTACCGCAGTTTCAAGCGATTGTCCTTCAAGCAATTCTGCATATTGAGTGGTAGCAGCAAGTGCCTTTATCTGACGAATATCTACATCACCATCAAGTGTTACGCTCCATTCCCAACGAGTCCAATAAAGTGGGGCTATTGACCATGGTTCTCTAATCGAAGTAGCACCAATATCTACTAAACTACCTCTAAACCAATCGGTTGGAAGAGACCAAGTTACAGTCCCATCATTTGCTAAGGAAGTAGCGCCACCAGTATTATCTGTTTTGCTAATGCTCGCCCAAGTGTCTGTATCAGATGTCTTGACGTAATTAACAGTTAGTACACTTCCATCCCCATTTACACTTCCAACATCAATATGTGCGCCCCTGAAAGGTATTGACGCCCCGACATAAATATAATTTAGAGCGTTAACGGCAGGAAAAGCATCCATCGCAAAATCTTCTGCATCACCATCCTGCATCTCATCTGAGATAACCTGCGTAGGAAATGTGGACCAAATTGTTGGTTCTACTTTATTATGCACCCCAGATGTCGCAAGCGCATCAGATGTAGAGACGATAGTCAGACGCGGGGTAAGAGCAACACGCACAGTGCCACAACCTACATAATTTCTAGGGGTAATACTTATCCAATCCGCCCCGATTGGGATAGAGAGAACCTTTAATGTGGTGCTAAGAGATGGGCCACCAGAAGCCTGCGTGCCATCAGAATCTGGTGCAGACCGAACCTGCTTGAGTTGAGCAGCTATAGAGTGTGCAATTACGTGATGTGTCATGAAGTGCTCGACTTCCCAGGTTTACCATCCACCCTGAGGTACTATTATCTACTATCTATTATAACGCTTATTTACTTGTTTAAGCAACCTTTTTATTATCTTTATCTATCTGTTTCGCCGCGACCTGTAAACCCTCCTCAGTTGTTTTTACTGGATGATTGCCTTGATCCTTCTGCTCGTTATAAACGGATTCGGCTTGTGCTTTGGCTTGGGTGTAGGGATCACGTCTAGCATCATTCGCATTTTCAGTCCAAGTACGTGCAAAATGCGCCCCACCAGCTGGGGCTTTAAGAATATGTACGCTGTCTACACTACACTCCGAGCATGGCAGGGTTTCTGTTACCTCATCCTCCCAACTAAAGTAGTAATCTAATTCACCGTGTTTAGGGCACTTATAAATTTGTGTTGGCATGACTAGTCTTCTTCCCGCCTATAACCAGTATCCTCACAAAGATCAAGTTCTTTGCCACAGCTATCACAAATAACAACCTTGTCTTTCATACGCAAAGTACCTGATCGTGCGTGCGAACATGCATCCTGTTTAGCCTGTTCTTTTTCTTTATCTAGACGAGCCCATTCCTCGCGCGCCCATTTTCGAGTCTCTTCTTCTGTTGGCATTATGCTCTCCTTTCCTGCCGCTATATTTGTTAATCTAACTCCACTTGTACCAGTGCGTAGTCAGTGTTGACACGCGGATCAAGCACGTATCCAAACGCATTGCTAGGAACTGCACCAGCTGGCGCTGGTACATTTGTTAGCTTCTCGTTTCCGAGTGCGTCCATTATTACTGTATCTGAAACAATAGCTGAACCCGCAGATTGTGTTGCGCCTCGAATTCTCTGACTAGGAATCACATCTCGATTCTCAAATAGATTACCATCCTGAAGAATAATTGCTGGCCCACCAGTCTGCAGCCAGAAGTAGTAACTAGCTGTTACGGCTACTGGTACTACACCCAATGTCCGCTCAACTGGGGATGGCTCAGTGACTCTTACTCCATCATACCGATTCTTAATAATGGTTGCCTTGGATGATGTAGTAAGAGCAATAGTGAGACCTGTATTAATATCAATAGTCAGCGTACCATTTGCCGCCGTAAGTGAGTTGCCTACGATAGCATATGAATGACCTTGGTTTGGGCCATCATTGAAATAAACTGTACCGTCCCTATAATCATCGAGCGCGATTGTCGGGCCATTCATTGTCAGCGTAAACTTTGTATTACCAGCCCCAACTGCAGTAGCCACAGACATGTCAGCATATCGTATCTCGTTCTCAGGCTTTCGAACTAATTGTCCAACAGTCAACGCAACTGTACTAGCTCGCGCCATACGAAATATACGTCCATTAGGTGAATAGCCTCTAGCACCCAATGGTAAGGACGAACCTGGCCTTGGGTCATATATTTTCCTCTCTGTCATCCTGTAATTAATCTGCCTTGTTGATGGCATGTCTTCCTCCTATTCGCGGGGAATACTCCACTCCGCGATTGTTACTCAACCGTTAGATAAATTAATCCAAACTCGGTGCTAGCTGCGACCTCAACAACCCTACCAATCGGGCCGTAGTCGGCGACACCGGCCTCGTCGTAGTTCATAGCCGTGACGCTTCCATCGGTGGTCTCACCTGCCCGAACCTCCTGACCCGCAATCACTGTACCTTCTACAAGACAACTGCAAACGCCCATTGTCTGACACCATCCCCAGTCACCTGACACGATGGCAAAGTTCACCACCCCAGCTAATGTGCTAGTCTCCGGTGAGTCGCACTGTTCAATCTCGGCCCATGTATTCTTCAGCTGGTTGATCTTCTTGGCCGTCGCAACCGCCACCGGCCATCGCACACCTCCGCGTATGATGCCGTTCGCCGTGCCTGGCGAGCCAGATGCGATGATGCCGTGCCTATCGATGAACGCCGCGCCCCCAAGCTGGTCTGCGTTTTCATATGTCAGATAACCATCTTGGAATGCATTTGCCGCTTCAGCCTGTGTGGTCGTGCTCAATGTGAAGTTGTTCGTATCAATAGCGTGAGTCGAACTTGCTTCGTCAAGATAGTCTGCATGGACGACTGGACTCTGTTGTAGTGTTGATGCAATAAGTGATTCTCCAGCAGAGCAGTACCTAAAAATTCTACCATCAGGCAATTCCATCTTTTGGCCCAGCCTGAATAGCTTATCTACGTGATCACCTAGATGATCGCCGTCTTTACCTTGAATCGTATTTACGTAATAATTCAGCATTTCTTTCCTCCTATTATTCCAATGTCAGGAATATCGGTGCAAATGTAGTATCTACACCTGCAAACGCGCATTTACCAACAACACCAGCATCACCTTCAACCCCACTAGGGTCAAAAAACTCAACACTGCCAACATCTTCCTGGCTTGGTGCTACGGCTTTCCCCGCAGTCCATGCAGCAGTCGAATCACATAAGATATTCACTAGACCATGCGTCTGAATCCACAGGTAGTTAGCAAGACCAGCTACTACCAACGGCACGCCAACAGGTATCGCGGTCGGTGTCGCCACTGTGATGATAATGTCCTTGTACGGGCTCTTGAGCACGTTGACTGTCTCTACAGCGTTTGTCAGGGCCGACTGGATCGTGACCCCGTCCTGGAATGTCAGTGTGATCCCACCGGTCCCACCGTCCGCGCCGTGGGACTTGATCGGGTATGCCGTGCCCAGCGTCGTCTCGATGCACGCCGTACCGAACGCCCACTCGTTCTCGACCACCGAGTCTGCCCCGTTGGTGATGCCTAGGGTTTTGTCACCAACCGCCGCGCTGGTTGCGATGGCCAACGTGTCGATGTTGGCGGATGGCACCGCCGACTGGTACAGCTTGTGCGCAATTGTTATCACGCCGCCGTTGAGCGCGTAGCGGAATAGCCTACCATCAGGCGTCTCAGCCAGTTGACCAAGTGGCCATTCCCTGTTATCATGCCCGCCGACAAGCAGAGGCTCGGTCTCTGGGATATATAGTCTATTAGGTATATTCTTCATATCATTCCTCCTATGATGCGCCTTCTAGAGTTAGGAATATATTTGTATTTTTTGCTGCGGCTGAGTTAGCATCACACACCCAGCCCACCGCACCGTTGTCTGCAGCATCGGCTTCACTAGCATCTAAATCTGACACTGATCCCACCGCTGTTTCCGATGGGCGCACCTTTTCGGATATGGTTGCGGCATCCTCTGACAGGACACCAGCCATTCCGTGAGTCTGTACCCACCCATAAGAACTCGCCGCAATAGCATTCTGTGGAACACCAACAACAATTGCTGTCGGGTCCGATGCTGGTTTAACAATAATGTCCTTAAATATACTCTTACGAAGTGTCACTTTTCTCGCGGTCGAGATAGTTACCTGGATAGTATCACCCTCAAAGAAGTATACAATACCAGTTGTACTTGCGTTTATTGCTGCATGAAATGCAACTCTGTGTGCAACACCTAGCGCCGCAGCCGTGTCTACTGAAAGATAACCATACTGAAATTGATTTTCAGCCAAGTCAACAGTACCATTGGTAAATGCAAGTGATGTATCACCAGATGATGCCTCTGTTTGCACTGCCATTGCATCATGCTCGGCATTTTCAGCCTCAGCCTGTGCTAACTGACATGCTGTAAGTGCACCAGCCGAGCCTACCTTAGCATATCTAAAGATACGACCTTCTGGGCACAGCATTCGCTGTCCAAGTGGGTAAAGTACTACTGAACCAGTTTGGAACCATGCTCCATAATCACCCTGTAATGTATTACGAAAACCCATTTTTCCCCTCCTACTCGACTGTCAAAAATACTGGAATGATGTCACTATTTGTTAGACCTTGTACAGTAAGGGTTTGAGATACAACCTGTGCCTGTGCACTAGTTGTAACATTAACAAGATTACCTGCGTCACTATCATCAGGCACCAAACCTTCACCAACGGTCGCAGCAGGGTCTTGCATACGCACACCACAAATACCTCTAGTCTGAAGCCAGCAATAGTTAGCTGCACTTACTTGAATCATAGTAACTCCAACTGCAACGCCTGTTGACGATGCTGGATAAACAATAAACTTACTCCATGGACTAGGGGCAAAGTTTATAGTATCAGTGCTTGCTGTCAGCACTTGTCCTATTGTAGCTCCTTCCGCAAGGTAAATATTAAAATCATCTCCGGCTGATACTACTACGTCATTGCCTTGGATACGCCAGAAGTTCGGTCCTGTATTACCAGGGTCTGTCTCACAAGTTAGGTAACCATTTTCAAGTTCATCTTTAGTAAACGTATCATTACCTTCACTGGTAATGTTAATTTTAGTATCGGTTGGAAGCGTAGTCGTAGCAATAGCTATAGTATCCCAGTCAGCATCTGATACTCTACTTTGACATAACACACTAGAAACAACTGCGTTTCCACCTTCAAGCGCATATCGAAAAAATCTTCCATCACTTGTCTCACCTTTTACACCTATAAAGTTAGACTTATCAGCCTCATTAACGTAAATCTGTCTGTCTATTAGAGAAATTGTCATATTTCTTCTCCTATTCGATGGTTAAGAATATTGGAATAACATCATTATCGGTCTGCCCTTGCACAGTAAGTGTTTGGCCTATAACCTGTAACTG